>CAIMPQ010000049.1 GCA_903843315.1 uncultured beta proteobacterium | reverse complement strand
TCATGGGTGGCAATCATTGTGCTGTTAGTGACAGCACTAAAAATATTTATGTTGAAGCGGCCTACTGGTTGCCTTCAGCAATTCAGGGCCGCACCCGCCGCTTTAATTTCAGCACGGATTCTGCTCACCGTTTTGAGCGTGGCGTTGATCCACAAAATACCGTGAATTGCCTTGAATATCTATCTTCACTGATTCTCGAGGTGTGTGGTGGTCAAGCAGGCCCCGTAGATGACCAGATTCTCAATGTGCCAGAGCGTAATGCAGTCAAATTGCGGTTGGCGCGTGCAGAAAAAGTCATTGGCATCCCACTTACTAAAGAAGTCGTTGCTGATGTATTTCAGCGCCTGGGTTTTGAATTTAAGCAAGAGGGTGATGTATTTATCGTTACACCACCAAGCTATCGTTTTGATATTGAGATCGAAGAAGATTTGATTGAAGAAGTAGCTCGGATGTACGGTTTTGAAAATATTCCCGATCAACCACCAGTTGCCTCACTAAAGATGAGTGCAAAAGCAGAAGCAAAGCGCGGCATCCATTTGTTGCGTCAGCGTTTCGCTTTGCAAGGCTATCAAGAGGCAGTGAACTTTGGTTTTACAGATCTCGATAGTGAAAAACGCCTCACTGGCATTACCGAAAAAGATGTGATTGCAGTCCTTAACCCGATTGCTAGCCAATATGGTGTGATGCGCAGTACTTTATGGGGTGGTTTACTGACTAACCTCAAGGCCAATTTAAATCGTGGTGCAGGGCGTGTACGCCTATTTGAGGCGGGCCGTGTATTTAAGCGAGATTCCGGCATCCAAGAGCTAGCTGGCCAGGTTGCCGGTTTTCATCAACCCCAGAAGATTGGTGGCTTAGCTTATGGTTCATTTGTTCCAGAGCAATGGGCCAGCACAACAAGAGCGGTTGATTTCTTTGATGTGAAGGGTGATCTTGAGCGTGTTTTAGATCCCTTACATTTTGTGACTGAAGCTGCGCAACACCCAGCATTGCATCCAGGTCGATCTGCACAAGTTTTGCTAAAAACCAATCAAGGAACTGTTCTCATCGGTTGGATAGGTGAATTGCATCCAGGATTACAACAGGCTTATGAGCTTCCGCAAGCACCAGTCCTATTTGAATTGGATTTGGAACCAATTCGGGAGCTCGGTTTGCCGATGCCAAAAGAGTTAAGCAAGTTCCCAGCAGTGCAACGTGATTTAGCTTTAGTGGTGAAGCAAAATATATCGGCACAATCATTGTTAGATGCCATGGCTGCGAGTAAGCAGAATTTTATACGCACAATCGAGCTCTTTGATGAATTTAAGCCTAAGGCCGGATCTAGCAGCATGGCAGATGACGAAAAGAGTTTGGCTTTCCGCGTAACCCTGTTAAACCCTAATGAAACTTTGCAGGATCCCCAAATTGATGCAGTGATGGCCGCATTATTGGGCGCAGTAGAAAAAAAGTGTGCAGCCCGTCTGCGCTAGGTTTAGTATTAGACCAATATCAAAAAAAGCTACAGAAGAGACATGCAATGAGCGAAATAATGAGCAACGACACCGTTACCAAGAATGAGCTATCAGAGGCTCTCTTTGATCAAGTTGGTCTAAATAAGCGCGAAGCGAAAGATATGATTGATGCCTTCTTTGATCGCATTGGTTACTCTCTTGAGGCTGGTGTTGAGGTAAAGATTTCGGGCTTTGGTAATTTTCAGTTGCGCAATAAATCGGCTCGTCCTGGCCGAAATCCAAAAACAGGTCAGATGATTCCGATAGCAGCACGACGTGTAGTTACGTTTCATGCAAGTCAAAAGCTGAAAGATGTAGTGGAGTCATATGCTCGAGAAAACCGAGTTTGATGCTAGCTCGGCACTCCCGAGCTCTCAACTTCCCCCGATACCCGCTAAGCGCTATTTCACAATTGGTGAAGTAGCAGACCTTTGTGGCGTTCGATCGCACGTTCTGCGCTACTGGGAACAAGAGTTCGCACAACTGAGCCCCCAAAAACGTCGTGGCAACCGCCGCTACTACCAGCATCATGAGGTGGTATTGATTCGCAAAATTAGAGCCTTGCTTTATGAAGAGGGCTTTACGATTAGCGGGGCTAGAAATCGACTGGATGAGGTTCGTGGCGAACTACGCTTACGTGATGAATTGCAAGCCGTTCTGCAAATTCTGTCTAAATAGTTACTGATACAATTTTGTCTTTCGTCGGGGCGTAGCGCAGCCTGGTAGCGTACATGCATGGGGTGCATGTGGTCGGAGGTTCAAATCCTCTCGCCCCGACCATTTTGTTTTAGTGGTCTAATTTATTCCATGAAAAACAATGCCAATGCCAATGCCAATACCAATACCGACGCCAATACAGCTCCAACTAGTTACTTCGGTTTAAATATTCCCTTTCTGGATCACCTCGAAGTTGTGCCTGAATATGCCAAAGATGGAAAATCACGACTCACGCTTGATTTAAAGCCCGAATACACCAATAGTTTTCAAGTTGCGCATGGTGGCCTCATCATGACATTACTGGATTTTGCGATGGCTGCAGCAGCACGAAGTGCCGCCAATCATCCCTTAGGTGTGATTACGATTGACATGACTACGAGCTTCTTACGCCCAACTATTGGCAAGATAGTGGTGGAGGGGACTGTCCTGAAAGCGGGAAAAACCCTGTATTACTGCGAGGCAGTGGTGATCAGTGATGCTGGAGAGATAAGCGCTAAATCGTCAGGTACATTTACCATGAGACGATCAAAAATAGAATAAGAGATTATATTATTTATAATGATTATGTTAGTTAATAAAGGATAACAATATAAAACCTCTAAAAATAAAGGTTTTATACAACATAATAGGTATTGATTAATCCGTTAAGGTATATATAATCTCCGTTAAATAGCTTAGATTAACTATTTAAAATAACCCATATCCGGAGAAAAGATACATGTCTTCTTATAAAGAACTATTAGCTCAGCGCGAGCAATTAGATAAACAGATTAAAGAGGCGATTGCCCACGAAAAGGCTGATGGTATTGCCAAGGCAAAGTTGATTATTGAGCAATATGGTTTAAGTGCTTCAGACTTATTTAGTCGCAAAGCAGGTGGCAAGAGTGCTGGTGGCAAAGTAGCCCCTAAGTATCGTAATCCTTCCACTGGTGATACATGGACTGGCCGAGGTAAAGCGCCAAAGTGGATTGAGGGTAGGGATCGCAGTAATTACCTGATCTAAGTAGCTATTCCAAGGCAGTTCAAAGGCCGCAGAAGCGGCCTTTTTCTTGA
The DNA here is from genome assembly GCA_903843315.1 of uncultured beta proteobacterium. Lineage (GTDB taxonomy): Bacteria > Pseudomonadota > Gammaproteobacteria > Burkholderiales > Burkholderiaceae > Polynucleobacter. The sequence continues at coordinate 10,029 of CAIMPQ010000049.1, read as the reverse complement.
TTACTAGGGACTTAAGCGCATTTCCTACTTAAGGCCTCTAAAAACAAGGGTTCCAATAACTCATGCCGACCCCCCTGAGGCCAGGACTGGTCGTTTTCAGGGCTGGTCGCTGGGTAACCAATAATCAGTGGGTTGAGGTCAATGAGGCCATTTTCTAGCTCCTTTTTAATATGCTCGTTTAATTGGGTTCTCTGACTGTTATTTTCATCTGCCAGGACAACTACCCCAGGATGAAGTTCAATAAAACCTTCATCCACTAGAATAGGTATCCTCTGTGTATCCTTGTTTTTGCTAAGATAATGGATTAAATGGACCTGTTCAACGGGGGGTATAAGGGCATCCAGGAAGATGAGATCCGGCGCAATAGAGACGGCTTTCATTAATCCCTCCAAGCTATCTACGGCGACCTCCATTTCCACTTTGAGCTGCCAGTCTTGCATTGAGTCTAAGAGGTCTCGGCTGTTTTCTATTCTCCGAAAAATGCCCATAGCAATACAGTGATGGCTGGTTTTTTGCCGCATAGCCCTTTTTCTTCTCTGAAGTTGTTGCTCTAAAGAGCTTGCAAGGATTCTGCGATGGCCACCACGCGTCTTCCAGGCTACCAATTCTCCTAATTCCACCATTTTTTGCACGGTTCCAAGAGAGACTTGTAAAACCTTTGCGCTTTGCCTGGTACTGAGATATTCCATTTCTGGGGTAACGGTTTTCATAATTCCCTTAATTTCATTAATTCATTTGAAGATTTAGAGAATAAAAATCAAAACCATTTCAATCTGTCAGTCAATCTTGAAAGCAAGGTAGGAAAGTTCTTATTAATTGCTGTTCATAGGGAAATACCCCTGAAACCCATAAAGTCAGGGAAAGCCCTTTATGTGATCGTGGTCAATCGTGTTAAATTACTGTTGTAGTAACAGTATTTGCATAGAGCAATTCGTGAAACGGTAGAGCCGTGTAACGAGTGGTTATAACCACAGTTTTTATTCGGGAAACCCGATGAAAGGTGAGCATCATGATGCAGGAACAAAGGGATAATTCCTATCTCTTCGGCGGTAACGCACCCTACGTAGAGGAGCTCTACGAATCCTACTTGCACGATCCAGCTTCTGTAGCTGATCATTGGCGAGCCTATTTTGATAACGTGAAACAAGTTCCTGCTGTGGACGGATCCTCGAGAACCGACATCGCGCATGCGCCGATTGTTGCTTCGTTTGCAGAACGAGCCAAGCAAGGTCCTATCAGAACCATTTCTGATTCGGCCGACTCCGAGTTGGGACGGAAACGCGTTGCTGTTCAGCAATTAATTGCCGCTTATCGAAACGTCGGTAATCGCTGGGCCAATATTGATCCTTTAAAGCGTACTGAGCGCCAGGACATTCCTGAATTAGATCCTACTTTCTACGGATTTACTGATGGCGATATGGATATCGTCTTCAATACGAGTAATACCTTCTTCGGCAGAACCGAAATGTCCTTGCGAGATCTCTTGCAAGCATTACGTGAAACGTATTGCGGCACCATCGGTGTCGAATATATGTTTATTGCTGATCAGAAGATTAAAAAATGGTGGCAAGAGAAATTAGAATCCATTCGCTCAACCCCACAATTTAATGTGGAAGAGAAGCGTCAGATTTTGGATCGCATAACTGCCTCTGAAGGCCTTGAGCGCTATCTCCAGGCGAAGTATGTTGGTCAAAAACGCTTCTCTCTTGAGGGTGGCGAGAGTTTTATTGCCTGTATGGATGAGTTGGTTCGTGAGGCGGGTGCAAAAGGCGTCCAAGAGATTGTGATTGGTATGGCCCACCGTGGTCGTCTTAATGTGTTGGTGAATACATTGGGCAAAATGCCAAAAGACCTGTTTGCGGAGTTTGAGCACAAAGGTCCAGAAACATTACCTGCAGGCGATGTGAAGTATCACCAAGGTTTCTCAAGCGATATCTCCACCCCTGGTGGTCCGGTTCACTTGTCTTTAGCATTTAACCCATCCCATTTAGAAATCGTCAACCCCGTAGTCGAAGGTTCTGCACGTGCTCGTATGGAGCGTCGTGGGGATATGTTAGGTATGCAAGTAATGCCAGTTTTAGTGCATGGCGATGCTGCGATTGCAGGTCAGGGCGTGATGCAAGAGACGCTAGCGATGTCAGAAGTTCGTGGCTATTCCACTGGTGGTACGGTGCATATTGTCATTAATAATCAAATTGGTTTTACCACTTCGGACCCGCGCGATTTGCGTTCTAGCTTGTATTGCACGGACATCATGAAAATTGTGGATGCCCCGGTATTGCATGTGAATGGCGATGATCCTGAGGCAGTGGTTTTGGCTACTAAACTAGCGCTCGAGTTCCGCATGAAGTTTCATAAGGATGTGGCGATCGATATCGTTTGTTTCCGTAAACTTGGGCACAACGAGCAAGATAGCCCTGCGATGACTCAGCCATTGATGTACAAAATCATTGCCGCTCACCCTGGCACTCGCAAGCTGTATGCCGATAAATTAGAGACTCAAGGTGCATTGCCTATTGGCACGGGCGATTTGATGGTCAAAGAATATCGTGCTGCAATGGATGCTGGCGTGCAAACATCCGATCCCGTTTTGAGTAACTTCAAAGGGAAGTTTGCAGTAGATTGGTCACCATTCTTGAATAAGAAATGGACTGATGAAGCAGATACTGCCATTCCATTAACAGAGTGGAAGCGTTTGGCCGAGAAGATTTCGACTATTCCGGATGACTTTAAAGCCCATCCTTTGGTAGCGAAGGTCTATAACGATCGCGCAGCAATGGGACGTGGTGAAGTGAATATTGACTGGGGTATGGGCGAGCATATGGCTTTTGCATCCTTAGTTGCTAGTGGTTATCCAGTGCGCTTGTCAGGTGAAGATAGTGGCCGCGGCACCTTTACTCACCGTCATGCCGTATTGCATGATCAAAGCCGTGAGAAGTGGGACACCGGTACCTATATTGCCCTTCAGCACGTTACAAAAGATCAAGCCCCGTTTGTGGTGATTGACTCGATTCTTTCCGAAGAAGCTGTGCTTGGATTTGAATATGGTTACGCTGCAGCCGAGCCCAATACATTGACTATCTGGGAGGCGCAGTTTGGTGATTTCGCCAACGGCGCTCAAGTCGTCATTGACCAGTTCATCGCCTCAGGCGAAGTGAAGTGGGGTCGTGCCAATGGTTTAGTCATGATGTTACCGCATGGATATGAGGGTCAAGGCCCAGAGCATTCATCCGCACGTCTTGAACGCTTTATGCAGTTGTGTGCTGATACTAATATGCAAGTAATTCAGCCAACAACCGCATCACAGATCTTCCACGTATTACGTCGCCAGATGATTCGTCAGTTCCGCAAGCCGCTGATCTTGATGACTCCAAAATCCTTGCTACGTAATAAAGAAGCCGCGTCTCCTTTATCCGAGTTTACTAAGGGCGGTTTCCAAACAATCTTGCCAGAACGCGATGACACTATCGATGCCAAGCAAGTAACCCGTTTGGTTATGTGCTCAGGCAAGGTGTATTACGACTTGGTCAAGCAGCGCACTGAGAAGAAAATTACTGACTCTGCAATCATTCGTTTGGAGCAGTTGTATCCATTCCCGCACAAAGCATTGGCTTCTGAGTTGAAGAAATATCCCAAAGTTGAAGAAATTGTTTGGTGTCAGGATGAGCCACAAAACCAAGGTGCATGGTTCTTCGTACAACACAACATTCTGGAAAATATGTCCGATGGCATGAAGTTGGGTTATGCAGGCCGTCCTGCATCCGCTTCTCCGGCCTGTGGATATGCTCATCTCCACCAAGAACAGCAGAAGTCTTTATTGAATGCGGCATTTGCCAAACTAAAGGGTTATGTGATTACGAAATAATCGTAGTCATCACTCAACATACATATCTATAACTAGGATTAATCATGGCTATTTTTGAAGTTAAAGTTCCACAACTCTCTGAATCAGTTGCTGAAGCAACTTTATTGCAATGGAAAAAGAAAGTCGGCGACGCTGTTGGTCAAGATGAAATCTTGATTGAGATTGAAACTGACAAAGTGGTCTTAGAAGTTCCAGCACCTTCAGCTGGGGTTTTGACTGAAATCATTGTTGCTGATGGCGGAACTGTTGTCGCCGAGCAATTGATTGCGAAGATTGATAGCACTGCTGTTGCCTCTGCGGCTCCTGCTGCCGCTGCAGCTCCTGCGGCTGCACCAGCCGCCGCTCCTGCAAAAGCAGCAGCTCCAGCTAAATCTGCTGGCGCAGCCGCTGCTCCTTCAGCAGCCAAGATCCTTGCGGAAAACAATATTGGCTCAGGACAAGTTGCTGGATCTGGTCGTGATGGTCGCATTACTAAGGGCGATGCATTAAATGCTGCTGCTGGTGGTGCAAAATCTGCGGCATTGCCAAGCGCACCAATTCCAATGGGTGATCGCCCAGAAGAGCGTGTACCAATGAGCCGCTTGCGTGCTCGTATTGCTGAACGTTTGCTGGAATCACAAGCAAATAACGCTATCTTGACTACCTTCAATGAAGTCAATATGGCTCCAGTGATTGCAATGCGTAATAAGTACAAAGATCAATTTGAAAAAGTTCACGGTGTGAAGTTGGGTTTCATGTCTTTCTTCGTTAAAGCAGCAACTCATGCTTTAAAGAAATTCCCATTGCTCAATGCATCTGTTGATGGCAATGACATCGTTTATCACGGCTACTTTGATATCGGTATTGCTGTAAGTTCACCACGTGGCTTGGTAGTGCCTATTCTGCGCGACGTTGATCAAATGACCTTGGCGGATATTGAAAAGAAGATAGCTGAGTACGGCGTTAAAGCTCGTGAGGGTAAATTGTCGATTGAAGATTTGACTGGTGGAACGTTCTCCATCTCTAATGGTGGCGTATTTGGCTCTATGCTCTCCACCCCAATCATCAACCCACCACAATCTGCCATTTTGGGTATCCATGCTACTAAAGACCGTGCTGTGGTTGAGAATGGTCAAGTAGTTGTTCGTCCAATCAACTACCTCGCTTTGTCATATGATCACCGCATCATTGATGGCCGTGAAGCGGTGCTTGGCTTAGTTGCTATGAAGGATGCCTTGGAAGATCCTTCACGACTTCTCCTTGATTTATAAAAAGGAAAGATCATGAGCCAAGCTTTTGATGTACTCGTAATCGGTGGTGGTCCTGGTGGCTACATCGCCGCAATTCGTGCAGCGCAACTCGGTTTTAAAGTTGCCTGTGCCGAATCCAGTTCGTATGATGATCCTAAAGGCGAGCCCCGCCTAGGTGGCACTTGCTTAAACGTAGGCTGCATTCCTTCTAAAGCCTTGTTGGCCTCTTCTGAAGAGTTCGAGAAGATTGGTCATCATGCTGCTGATCATGGAATTAAAGTGGGCGCTATCAGTATTGACTCTCAGAAGATGGTTGCTCGTAAGGATGACATCGTTACGAAGATGACAGGTGGTATTCAGTATCTGTTCCGCAAAAACAAAATTACTTTGTTAAAAGGTCATGCTTCTTTTGAAGGTAAAACTGCCGAGGGCTATCAAGTCAAAATTGATGGCAAAGACAAAGAAACTGTTACTGCAAAGAATGTGATCATTGCAACAGGCTCTAAAGCACGTCATTTGCCAGGTCTGACTGTAGACAATGTGTTGATTTGCGATAACGAAGGTGCTCTGAAGTTTGATTCGGTCCCTAAGAAGCTCGGTGTCATTGGCGCTGGCGTCATTGGTTTGGAGCTTGGTTCTGTTTGGCGTCGACTCGGATCTGAAGTTACTGTGCTTGAAGCATTACCTACATTCTTGGCAGCTTGTGATCAAGGTATTGCTAAAGAAGCGCAAAAGCTTTTTGCAAAGCAGGGCCTGAACATTAATATGGGTGTGAAGATCGGTGAAGTGAAGGTGGATAAAAAAGGTGTAGTGGTGAATTACACTGATAGCGCTGGTAAAGCCGCTAAATTAGAATGTGATCGCTTGATTGTTTCTGTTGGTCGTATTCCCAATACTGATAAGTTAGGTTTAGATCAGATTGGTCTCAAAGTAGATGAGCGTGGTTTTATTCCAATTGATGACCATACCTGCGCAACCTCTGCACCTGGCGTATACGCTGTCGGCGACGTCGTTCGTGGTCCAATGCTCGCACATAAAGCGGAAGATGAAGGTGTATTGGTTGCTGAAGTGATTGCAGGTCAAAAACCCCATATCGACTACAACTGTATTCCTTGGGTTATCTATACCGATCCTGAGATTGCCTGGGTTGGTAAGACTGAGCAAGCACTTAAAGAAGCTGGCATTGCTTATAAGGCAGGTCAGTTCCCATTTGCGGCTAATGGTCGTGCCTTGGGTATGGGCCGTGCCGATGGTTTTGTCAAAATATTGGCTGATGCCAAGACAGATGAAATCCTTGGGGTCCATATCATTGGGCCAAATGCTTCTGACTTAATTGCTGAAGCTGCAGTAGCCATGGAATTCAAAGCAGCAGCTGAAGATATTGCACGTATCTGTCATCCGCATCCAAGCTTATCAGAAGTGATGCGCGAAGCAGCATTAGCGACGGATCAACGCGCATTAAATATGTAATTGAAAACCATTGAGTTTTACCAGCAAGAGTTAAAGACGCGCGGGTATCACAGCGATCCCGCGCAGCTCCGTGCTGTAGAGCGCTTACAGCAATGCGAGGATGAGTGGATTGCTTATAAAGAAATCCGCAGCAACAATCTCAAGAAAAAATTCTTTAAACCTGATTTACCCCGTGGGCTTTACTTATGGGGTGGAGTAGGGCGTGGCAAATCTTTCTTGATGGACTGCTTTTATGCAGCATCTCCATTAGAGAAAAAGATCCGCATTCATTTTCATGAGTTCATGCGTGAAGTACATCGTGAACTGCATGAGCTTTCTGGTCTAGCCGACCCACTTGATGAGCTGGCCAAAAGAATCTCACTTCGTTATCGCTTGATTTGTTTTGACGAGTTTCATATCAATGACATTGCTGATGCCATGATCTTATATCGTTTGCTGACTGCGCTTTTTGAAGACCGCGTGCAATTTGTCATGACCTCAAACTACCGTCCTGATCAGCTGTATCCAAACGGCTTGCATCGCGACCGTTTATTACCAGCCATCAAACTTCTAGAAGAAAAGCTGGATGTGTTGAACGTAGATGCCGGCAATGATTACCGTCGAGTACAGATGGCGCAGGTTGAGGCCTATTTAACTCCGGTGAATGCCCATACCCAGGCTACCCTTGGTCAAATGTTTCAAACGCTCATTGGTAATCAAAGAGAAATTAATAGACCGGCTTTAAACATTGAGTCACGCGAACTACGGCCATTGCATATGGCTGATGGCGTGGTCTGGTTTGATTTTCAGACTTTGTGCTGTGGGCCGCGTTCCCAGAACGATTATTTAGAAATTGCCAAGCAGTTTCATACGGTAATTCTCTCTGGTGTGCCTTATATGCCCCCTAGAATGACTAATGAGGCACGGCGCTTTATTTGGCTAATTGATGTTTTATATGACCATAAGATCAAATTAATCATCTCTGCTGAGGTTCCAGCCCCTGATTTGTATACCGAGGGACAAATTACCGCCGAATTCTCCCGAACCGTATCCCGCCTGATCGAAATGCAGTCTCGCGACTACCTAGATGCGCCGCGTCGGGTAATTGACACCAGCTTGACCTAAAATAGGGTTATGAGCAGCTTTTCCACCCTAAATGCCGATTTGCATTGCCATTCAGTCGTATCTGATGGAACCTTGACCCCCGAACAATTAGCGGAGCGCGCTAAAGCGAATGGTGTCCATCTTTGGGCATTAACCGATCATGACGAGCTTGGCGGTCAACAGCGTGCACGTGATGCAGCGAGTGCTTTAAAAATCGATTACCTTGCAGGTGTCGAGATATCTGTCACTTGGATGGGTCAAACGGTTCATATTGTTGGCTTAGGAATTGATGCAGATCATGTCGGTATTTTAGAAGGTCTCCGACGCACGCGCGACGGTAGAGGAAATCGCGCGAAGCTGATGGCTGAGCAGCTATTGAAAGTAGGCATTCCAGGGGCCTACGAAGGCGCCTTACATTTCGCTGGTAATCATGATCTGATTTCAAGAACCCACTTTGCTCGTTTCTTAGTTGAACAGGGTATCTGTCGTGATACTGAGCAAGTATTTAAAAATTATTTAGTTGAAGATAAGCCAGGGTACATTCCTCACATGTGGGCTACTCTAGATGATGCTGTTTCCTGGATTAAGGCGGCAGGTGGCGTTGCAGTGATTGCCCACCCTGGACGCTATAAACTCAATGCCATGCAAATGGATGAGTTATATAAGCATTTCAAGGATATTGGCGGTCTAGCAATTGAAGTCATTACTGGAAGTCATAGCCCAGATCAGTATCAAACCTATGGAAAAATAGCACAACAATATGGCTTTTTAGCGTCACGCGGATCTGACTTCCATGATCCTGATGAAAGTCATATTGATCTTGGCAACTTACCCCATTTACCCGATCACCTCACGCCAGTATGGTCGGCATTTCATTAAACAACGAAGTTAATTAAAAAGATAAAGAATAAAGATGTTTGCTGAACGTGTTCTCTCTGGTATGCGACCTACGGGTAATTTGCATCTTGGCCATTACCATGGCGTATTAAAAAATTGGGTACGTTTGCAGTCAGAGTATCCATGCTTCTTTTTTGTTGCGGATTGGCATGCCTTAACTACCCATTACGAAACTCCAGAGGTGATTGAACAATCCGTCTGGGATATGGTGATTGACTGGTTGGCAACGGGCGTTGATCCCAATCAGGCAACTTTGTTTATTCAAAGCAAGGTGCCAGAGCATGCCGAACTCTTCCTATTGCTATCGATGGGAACCCCCTTGGGCTGGCTTGAGCGTGTGCCGACCTATAAGGATCAGATCGAAAAATTAAAAGAAAAAGACCTGCAAACCTATGGTTTTCTTGGATATCCATTATTGCAAGCGGCAGACATTTTGATTTACCGCGCACAGTTTGTTCCAGTTGGCGAAGATCAGGTTCCTCACGTTGAAATGACTCGTGAAGTTGCACGGCGTTTTAATTACTTGTACGGTCGTGAGCCAGGATTTGAAGAAAAATCCTTAGAAGCAGTAAAGAAGTTGGGTAGTAAGCGCGCCAAGATGTATGCAGAGTTACGCGTCGCATTCCAAGAGAGGGGCGATGATGAAGCTCTAGAGCAAGCCAAAGCCTTGCTTCAAGAAGCGCAAAGCTTATCGATGGCAGATCGTGAGAGATTATTTGGTTTCTTGGAAGGTTCCCGCAAAATTATTCTTCCTGAGCCACAAGCTTTGCTGACGACTGCATCTCGTATGCCTGGTATTGACGGTCAGAAAATGTCCAAGTCCTATGGCAACACGATCAGTATTCGTGAAAATCCAGAAGATGTGACTAAGAAAATCCGCACAATGCCTACGGATCCTGCTCGGGTACGTAGAACGGATGCGGGAGATCCAGCACGTTGTCCAGTATGGCAATTACACACTGTGTATTCAAATGAAGAAACCAAGCGGTGGGTTGAACAGGGTTGTAAATCTGCTGGCATTGGTTGTCTGGAGTGCAAGCAACCAGTCATCGATGCGATTCTGGCAGAGCAGCAACCCATGTTTGAGCGCGCTCAGAAGTATTTAGATGATCCCAGTTTATTGCGTTCGATCATTGCGGATGGCTGCGATAAGGCGCGTAAAGTTGCCCAAGAAACCATGCGAGAGGTTCGTGAAGCAATGGGCCTAGCGTACGATTGAGGATTGCCTTGCCTCGTGCGCATGATGTCAATCTGAATGCATCCCCTTGGGTGAGGCGTTTTGCTCCTCTCATTCCAAAGGGTGGGGTGGTGCTTGATCTTGCCTGTGGTACGGGGCGTCATTCGGAATGGTTGGCTGGCCTAGGCTATTCCGTAATGGCTGTTGATCAAGATGTTGCTGCAGTTGAGGGCTTAAACAATCCTTTAATTACCCCCAAATGCCTTAATCTTGAGCAGCAGGATTGGCCCTTCGGCGATATCGAGTTC
>CAIMPQ010000048.1 GCA_903843315.1 uncultured beta proteobacterium | reverse complement strand
GAGATGTGTGGTAATGAATGCTTTAATCTGATTAACATCAGCATCAATATTTTCTACGCGCTGCGGTTTGGATTTAATGTCTTTAAATGCAGGCGGACACTCAGCAGGGCGACCTAAAGCCTCTTGAATAGTCTCTTCAAATTTAATCGGTAAAGCGGTTTCAAGCACAATCATTGGAATACCCACTTGCAAATGTTCACGCGCTACCTTTACGCCATCTGCTGTATGGGTGTCGATCATCACGCCATATTTATTTTCAATATCACGAATGGTGTCCAGGCGATTTGCATGGGTGCTGCGGCCAGACTGAAAACCATACTTACCCAGATCTTTAAAGACAGTCTCTTTGGAAATATCAAAGCCACCGGCTTCATCCACTTGCTGAAACATTCCAGCAGTAGCCTTACCATCTTGACCCATAAAGTCAAAGACAAAACGCTCAAAGTTACTTGCCTTGGAGATATCCATGGAAGGACTAGAAGTATGCAGCGTCTCAGCAGACTTCCGGGCACGATAGATACCCGTGCGGAAGAATTCATCCAACACATTATTTTCATTGGTAGCTACAACCAAATGGGCAATTGGTAAACCCATCATGCGTGCAATATGTCCAGCACAAACATTCCCAAAGTTGCCTGAGGGCACAGTAAATGACACTTTTTCAGAGCTAGACTTGGTGGCCAATAGGTAACCTTGGAAGTAATACACCACTTGAGCGACAACTCGACCCCAGTTAATCGAATTCACGGTGCCAATTTGCTTGTTGGCTTTGAATGCGTGGTCATTGCTGACAGCCTTCACAATATCCTGGCAGTCATCAAACACGCCCGCTACAGCTAAATTGAAAATATTCGGATCTTGCAAAGAGTACATCTGCGCGGATTGAAAGGCGCTCATTTTGCCGCGTGGGGAGAGCATAAATACTTTAACGCCCTCTTTACCGCGCATCGCGTATTCCGCGGCACTGCCAGTATCACCAGAAGTGGCGCCCAATATATTGAGCTTTTGGCCTTTTTTCTTGAGAGCGTATTCAAACAGATTGCCCAGTAACTGCATGGCCATATCTTTGAAAGCCAAGGTTGGGCCATTTGAAAGGCTAAGCAGACCAATGCAAGTGCCACCCTCTTCACCCAACCAATGTAAAGGCGTAATGTCTTTGGCATTGTCCTGTGGACGACCGTTGCAATAGACTTGCTCGGTATATGTTTTTCGTAAAAGTGCGCGTAACTCGGCTTCAGGAATATCGTCACAATACATACTCAAGACTTCATAGGCCAGGTCTGCATAAGAAAGGCCACGCCAAGAATCTAACTGTGCAGCTGAGATCTTTGGATATTGTTCCGGTAAATACAGTCCACCGTCTGGCGCCAAGCCCCCTAAGAGAATTTCTAAAAAGGATTGATGCGGACTATTGCCACGAGTAGATTGGTAACGCATAGATTTTGTTGAATTTTTCTTAAGACAAATTTTCTAAACGAATCTTCACCACTTCGCCTGCAACCGTTTTGAGATTCTGGACCTCTTTAATTGCAGCAAGCATATTTTTCTCTTTGGTCTCATGAGTTAACACGACCAAATCTGTTTGAATCTCACCCTCATTGGCTTCTTTTTGTAAGAGCGCATCAATGGAGACACCATGGGCCGCCAAGATCTTGGTGATATCAGCCAACACACCAGCTTGGTCCGCTACGCGCATACGCAAGTAGTAACTCGTGGTGATTTCACCAATCGGCAATACAGGAGTATCTTGCACAGACTCGGGCTGGAAAGCCAAGTAAGGCACACGATGCTCAGGATCAGCACTTAATAAGCGAGTGATATCTACCAAATCGGCAATCACTGCCGAAGCGGTTGGCTCAGAGCCAGCGCCCTTGCCATAGTACAAGGTAGTCCCTACTGCATCGCCAAATACTTGCACCGCATTCATTGCACCCTCTACGTTTGCAATTAGACGTTTAGAGGGAATCAAAGTCGGGTGTACACGTAACTCAACGCCAGTGGGTGTCTTCTTAGCAATGCCGAGTAACTTAATCCGATAACCCAACTGCTCCGCATAACGAATATCGATTGCAGCCAATTTCGTAATGCCTTCAATATGGGCTTTTTCGAACTGCATTGGAATACCAAAAGCAATCGCACTCATGATGGTTGCTTTATGGGCAGCGTCAACCCCTTCAATATCGAATGTCGGATCGGCTTCTGCGTAACCTAAACGTTGCGCTTCTTTAAGAACCGTTTCGAAATCCAGACCTTTGTCTCGCATTTCTGACAAGATGAAGTTGGTGGTGCCGTTGATGATGCCGGCGATCCACTCGATACGGTTAGCTGTTAAGCCCTCACGTAATGCTTTAATAATCGGAATACCGCCAGCAACTGCTGCTTCAAAAGCCACCATGACCCCTTTAGCGTGTGCAGCTTTAAAAATCTCATTGCCATGAACGGCAATCAAAGCCTTATTTGCTGTAACCACATGCTTACCAGCAGCAATGGCCTCTAAAACCAGATCTTTAGCAATCCCATAGCCACCTATGAGCTCAACAACGATGTCAATTTCAGGGTTATTGATGACAGCACGAGCATCACCGACGATCTGCGCACGATCTTGAACGATTTCTTTGGCGCGTTCTACATTGAGATCGGCAACGGTATTAATGCGAATACCACGACCAGCGCGACGGGTAATTTCATCCTGGTTGCGCTCTAAAACAGTAAATACGCCACCCCCAACGGTGCCAATACCTAATAGACCTACTTGAATCGGTTTCATGATGCCTTTGCTGCAGATGAAGAAGCCTTACGGCCATGCTTTTGACGATAACGCTCCAGAAAACGTGCAAGTCGGCTAATGGCCTCTTTCAACACATCTTCGTGAGGTAAGAACACTACGCGGAAGTGATCCGGCTTACTCCAGTTAAATCCGGAACCTTGTACCAACAATATTTTTTCCTCTTTTAAGAGATCGGCAACAAATTGCTGATCATCCTCAATGGGATACATTTCTGGATCTAACTTTGGAAATAAATACAAAGCAGATTTTGGCTTTACACAAGTCACCCCAGGAATATCTGTAATCAATTTCCAAGCAAGATCACGCTGCTTAGCTAAGCGACCACCTTCAGACACTAAGTCCTTAATACTTTGGTATCCACCAAGAGCAGTTTGAATAGCATATTGACCAGGTACGTTTGCGCACAAGCGCATCGAGGCCAACATATTGAGGCCTTCAATATAGTCTCGCACCATTTCTTTATCACCTGAAACCACCATCCAACCTGCGCGGTAGCCGCATGAGCGATAGTTCTTCGATAAGCCATTGAGGGTTATCGTAACGACATCGGTAGAAAGAGATGCTAAGGAGATGTGCTTCTCTTCGTCATACAACATTTTGTCGTATATCTCATCAGCAAACAAAATCAAATCATTTTCACGCGCAATTTGTGTCAGCTCAAGCAACACTTCTTTCGAGTAAATCGCCCCCGTCGGATTATTGGGATTAATCACCACAATCGCTTTTGTGCGAGGCGTAATTTTTTTGCGCAGATCGTTTAAGTCTGGAGCCCACTCTTTGGATTCATCACAAAGATAGTGAACCGGTGTGCCACCAGACAAACTGACTGCTGCAGTCCATAGCGGATAATCCGGCGCAGGAACCAATACCTCATCGCCGTCATTGAGTAGCGCATTCATTGACAGAACAATGAGTTCGGAAACGCCATTGCCGGTATAAACATCATCCAAAGTAACGCCTTGGATGCCTTTTTCTTGGCAATACTGCATGATGGCTTTACGCGCAGCAAAAATTCCTTTGGAATCGGAATATGCTGAGGCATTGCTGAGATTGCGGATCATGTCCAACTGAATTTCTTCTGGGGGATCAAATCCAAAAACACCTACATTCCCGATGTTTAATTTGATGATTTTATGACCCTCTTCCTCCATGCGCTGAGCAAGCTCGAGCACCGGCCCACGAATGTCATAACAGACGTTATCGAGTTTTTGGGACTTTAGGATCGGTTTCACAATAAATTAAAGGGTAAGTTCTTGAAATCTTGGAAAAAACAGCTAGCTATAATCCACATAATTATGACAGAGAGTCCACTTGAAGCTTCAATCTGACCCCCATTCTGGAGCCAACACGATCACCGGATATGGCGATGGCTATGTAGAGATCAATCAGATCCCTTATAGCCACGCAGTTCTGCTGAGTTCTGATGGCGCCATCTCTGAGTGGCCAATTGAGTCATTTGATAGTCTAGAAGCATCCCATTTCGCCCAAATGGTTGCTCTGAAGCCAGAATTAATCCTCATTGGTACCGGTAGCCGTCAGCGATTTCCTAAGCCAGAACTTTTAAAAGCACTGATTGAGGCCAAAATCGGCTTTGAAATCATGGACTCTCAAGCCGCCTGTCGCACCTACAACATCTTGGTAGGCGAAGGACGTCAAGTTCTATTGGCATTAATTGTGGAGTCCATTTAATGCAATTTGGGCAAATACGACAATCATCCGCTCTTCATCCAGGCAAAATTTTATTATTGGTCATTATTTATGGTCTCATTTGGTTTGGTACTCTGAACTACCGTCACCTGATTCCTTCTGATGAAGGTCGTTACGCCGAAATTGCAAGGGAGATGTTAGTTACCGGAGATTGGGTAACGCCACGCTATAACGGCTACAAGTACTTTGAAAAACCCCCCCTTCAAGCCTGGGCTACTGCAGCAACATTCCAAGTCTTTGGAATTGGTGATTGGCAAGCCAGACTTTGGACAGCGCTGACCGGTTTTCTCACGATTCTGGCAATCGGTTTTACGGGATCACGTCTCTACAACGCGAGAGCAGGATGGTTAGCGGCTGTGGTTCTCGCATCCAGTCCAATGTGGATTATTAGTGGCCATTTCAACTCCTTAGATATGGGCTTGTCAGCATTTCTAGTGGCAGCGCTCTGCAGCTTATTGTTGGCTCAACATTCCCAGAGCAAAACGGGTTGTCGAAATTGGATGTGGGTGTGTTGGATCTTCATGGCGCTCGCCACTTTATCTAAAGGATTGATTGGCGCCGCAATTCCAGCAATGGTATTCATTGCTTACTCGATCAGTGCTTGGGATTGGAAAATCTGGACACGCCTCCGTTTATTTAGTGGCACGATGATTTTCCTAGCGATCACTGCGCCCTGGTTTGTTTTGGTGGCGCTGCGCAACCCAGAGTTCTTAGAGTTTTTCTTTATTCACGAGCACCTCCAACGCTTTACACAAGACGCTCATAGCAGAACAGGGCCCATCTATTACTTTGTTCCACTCTTATTCATCGGCTTACTGCCTTGGGTGTTGCAAATTCCAGGATCAATACTGCAAGCCTGGAATGAACGCAGACGCGAGTTCTCGAGTGGCTGGCTATTGGTTTGCTGGTCTGTAATGATCTTCGCCTTCTTTAGCGTATCCCACTCTAAATTACCCGGCTACATCATCCCTATCTTCCCGGCATTAGCATTATTAATTGGTAAGCGTCTAGATCAACTTTTGGGTCATACGAACACCATGAGCTTCACATGGAAACTGCAGACACTTGGTTTTGCTATTCTTGGGGGCATTGGGTTTTTCTTCTTATCCGATATTGGTAAACAAGCGCGGCCTGATGAAATTGAAGCCTATGGGCAATACACCTATTGGGTGATCGCTGCACTAACAGCGCTAATTATCTTTAGCACTTATGCAGCATGGCAAAGCAAACGCAATGGTATCCAAAGCATAGTGAGTTTTGCTTGCGGCTTTTTTCTTTGCGCCATCATTGCTGGCACCGGTCATGAATCATTAGGACGTGCAGTTTCTGGTATCGATTTGGTGGAGCGAGTCAAGATCTCTATTCCAGAAAAAGTCAATTTCTATTCTGTTCGACTCTTAGACCACACCGTCCCCTTCTACTTAGGTAGAACCATGATCATGGTTGAATCTCCAGATGAGCTGGAGTTTGGCGTCAACCAAGAGCCAAAACTCTGGATGCCAACGCTGGATGCCTTCATTACTCGCTGGAATGAAGATCCAACAGCCTACGCCTTAATGGTTCCAGAGCAATACACTGCTTTACAAGGGCTAAACTTACCTATGCAGGAAGTAGATCGCGACTCCCGGAGAGTGATAGTGAAACATCCAGATGCGCCCAACGTGAAGCAGTAAGGCATTCAAGTAATATAAGACATCATGTCAAACAATCCTTCATCCATACCCGAATTTATCCCATTTACGCGTCCCAGCTTTAATCAAGAAACAATCGATGCAGTAAGCGAGGTATTGCGTTCGGGATGGGTGACTTCAGGCCCTAAGCTCGCTGAATTTGAGGCCACACTTAGTGATTACTTTGGTGGTCGCCCTGTACGTTGTTTTGCTAATGGCACAGCAACCATGAAGATTGCTTTGCAAGTAGCTGGCATTGGTGCTGGCGATGAAGTCATCACCACACCCATCTCATGGGTAGCAACCTCTAATGTGATTTTGGGAGTAGGTGCTAAGCCTGTGTTTGTCGATATTGATCCAGTGACACGCAATATAGATTTGAATAAAGTCGCAGCTGCAATTACACCAAAAACCCGCGCAATCATGCCCGTCTATCTTGCTGGCTTGCCAGTAGATATGGATCACCTTTACTCTTTGGCCAAGCAACACCATCTGCGCGTGATTGAAGATGCTGCCCAAGCTTTCGGCTCCCAATGGCAGGGCAAAAAAATCGGTAGCTTTGGGGATCTGGTGAGCTTTAGTTTTCAAGCCAATAAGAACCTCACTACGGTAGAGGGTGGCTGCCTGGTCTTAAATAATGATGATGAAGCGAAGCTTGCTGAGAAATTTCGTCTACAAGGACTCACTCGTCAGGGAATGGATGGGATGGACGTTGATGTACTCGGTGGCAAGGATAATTTGACAGACGTCAATGCAGTCATTGGTCTACAACAACTCAAACAATTACCCACCTATCAAACACGTCGGGCAGCCTTAGCGCGTCAATACTTTGATGTCATTCAAGCAGAACTAAACTCAGTCGGATTAGAAAATCTCCCATTAGAGTTGCCAGTTGCAAATTTCACTGACAGCAATTGGCACATGTTCCAAGTCGTTCTGCCGCTTGAACAATTAAATACGGATCGCGCCCAAATCATGACTGAACTCAAAGAGCTCGGTATTGGCACAGGGGTGCATTACCCAGCAATTACGGGTTTCACACTCTATAAAGAGTTAGGCTATAAAGTCTCCGATACACCGATTGCAGAACGCATTGGTCGCTCTATTCTGACGCTCCCTCTATTTCCGGGAATGACAGATGAGGATATTGGCCGTATTGCCAAGGGATTGGCTGGAATTCTGAAAAAACACCGCAAAAACTAGAGATCTTGGGCTAAACCCCAAGAATCAGGCAAAATTGCCGCATGACTGCTAATTTAGTTGCTAACCCAAAGCTCAGCATTGTTATTCCTGTTTATAACGAGGAAGACGGCCTTCAGGCTCTTTTTGATCGCCTCTATCCAGCCTTAGATGCGCTAGCTACGAAACGCAATCTGCCTTATGAAATTGTTTTCGTCAACGACGGTAGCAAAGATCGCTCAGCTGGCATCCTTGCTAAACAAGTAGAGTTGCGCCCAGACGTGACTCGCGCCGTTTTATTCCTCAGCAATTTTGGTCAGCACATGGCTATCATGGCTGGCTTTGAATTTGCTCAAGGCGAATACATCATTACCCTCGATGCAGATTTACAAAACCCGCCAGAAGAAATCGATGCTCTCACTGAGCAACTTTTAAAAGGTCATGATTACGTTGGCACCATTCGTTCCGATCGCCGCGATAGCTTCTTCAGAAAACTGGCGTCTCGCGCAATGAATCGCTTGCGTGAAAATATTACCCGGATCACGATGACCGATCAAGGATGCATGTTGCGGGGATACAGTCGTCGCATTGTTGATTTAGTTCGCCAATGTGATGAAAGTAATACCTTTATTCCTGCTTTGGCATACACCTTTGCTGCGAATCCAACCGAAATTACGGTTAAACACGAAGAGCGCTTTGCAGGTGAATCCAAATACAGTCTCTATCAATTGATTCGCCTAAACTTTGACTTGGTAACTGGCTTTTCTGTAATGCCCCTCCAGATCTTCTCGATCCTGGGCATGCTGCTATCCCTTGCTGCTGGCAGCTTGTTCGTTTACTTGCTGGTACGGCGCTTTGTTCTAGGTGCCGAGGTTGAGGGTGTATTTACCCTCTTCGCGCTCACCTTCTTCCTCATTGGCGTCATGCTCTTTGGTCTTGGTCTGCTCGGTGAATACATCGGTCGTATATACCAACAGATCCGAAAACGTCCACGTTACGTAGTGCAAACTATCTTAGAGAAAAAATAATTGCACGCGGTCGTCTTCGCTTATCACGATGTGGGCGTCAATTGCTTAACAGCATTACTTAATGCTGGCATTCAGGTGGATCTAGTCGTCACACACCAGGACGATCCTCATGAAAATATTTGGTTCGGTAGTGTTGCCAAACTTTGCACTGAGAAAAATATTCCTTACATCACACCAAGTGCTGATGAGTTAGTGGGATTCATTCCGAAACTCCAATCTCTGGCGCCTGACTATATTTTTTCTTTTTACTATCGCCATATGATTCCTGCACAGATATTGGCTTGTGCCAAGATCGCCGCGTTAAACATGCACGGCTCCCTGTTGCCAAAGTACCGTGGACGGGCTCCTGTGAACTGGGCAATATTGCATGGCGAATCTGAAACCGGCGCTACTTTACATGTCATGGAAGACAAACCTGATGCCGGGGATATTGTTGGGCAAGCAGTAGTCAGTATTGGGCCAGATGAAACCGCTACCGAGGTTTTTGGCAAGGTCAGCAAAGCCGCTGTAGAGGTAATCAATCAGGTTTTACCCAGTCTGATTGCAGGGCATGTCCCTCGCCAAACCAATGAACTCCAAAAGGGCAGCTATTTTGGCGGCAGAAAGCCTGCTGATGGCCAAATTCACTGGAACCAAACCGCTCTTCAAGTACATAACCTCGTCAGGGCTGTCGCGCCCCCGTATCCAGGTGCCTTTACAAACTATCAAGGCCAAACCATGTTGGTGGCTCACACTAGCTTAAAAGGGCCATTTCCTGTCCAGCTCGATCTTGGGGTTTATGGCATCCAAGTGGTTGATAATCAGGTATTCGGCATTTGTGGAGACGGCCAGGTAGTTGAAATCCTGGAATGGTATCCAATTAACAAATAAGTACTGTATTTAGCAATCCCAAATTAGATTAAAAACGAGGCAGTAAAGATGAAAAAAGTACTCATTCTTGGTGTGAACGGTTTTATTGGCCACCACCTTTCTAAGCGCATTCTTGAGACAACCGATTGGGATGTCTATGGTATGGACATGCAAAATGATCGCCTCGGTGATCTAGTAAATCATCCACGGATGCACTTCTTTGAAGGTGATATCACCATCAATAAGGAATGGGTTGAATACCACATCCGTAAATGCGATGTTATATTGCCTTTGGTAGCGATTGCGACACCGGCAACTTATGTGCAACAGCCATTGAAAGTGTTTGAGCTCGACTTTGAAGCTAATCTGCCCATCGTTCGCTCTGCCGTTAAATACAAAAAGCATTTGGTTTTCCCATCGACATCCGAAGTGTATGGAATGTGTGAAGATGGTGAATTCGATCCCGCTAAATCCAATATGGTTTACGGCCCTATCAATAAGCCACGTTGGATTTACGCCTGTTCTAAACAATTAATGGATCGCGTGATCTGGGGCTATGGCATGGAAGGTTTGCGTTTTACCCTCTTCCGTCCATTTAACTGGATTGGTCCTGGATTAGATAGTATCTATACACCCAAAGAAGGTTCATCACGGGTCGTCACCCAATTCCTGGGGCACATCGTGCGCGGCGAGCCTATTAACTTAGTTGACGGTGGCGCTCAAAAACGGGCCTTCACTTACATTGATGATGGTATCGATGCCTTAATGCACATCATCGACAACAAAGATGGCATTGCTAATGGCAAGATCTATAACATTGGTAATCCTAAAAACAATCACTCTGTTCGTGACTTAGCCAATCAGATGTTAGAGATTGCGCGGAGTATCCCGGAGTACGCAAAGACCGCCAACGAAGTCAAGATTGTCGAAACTACTTCAGGTGCGTATTACGGCGAAGGCTATCAAGATGTTCAAAATCGTGTACCTGCAATTGACAACACGATGAGTGAGTTGGGCTGGAAACCAACGACGACGATGTCTGACGCCCTAAAAAATATCTTTGAAGCCTATCGTCTGGATGTAGATAAGGCGCGTCACTTAGTCGACAAAGAATAAGTACCGAGGTTCATGGCAAAGATTGCTCTCAAGGTTGATGTTGATACCTTACGCGGCACTAAAGAAGGTGTACCGAATTTAGCTCGCACCCTCGCGCGCTTTGGCCTCAAAGCCACCTTCTTATTTAGCCTTGGACCTGACCATACTGGTTGGGCTTTAAAACGAGTCTTTCGTCCCGGCTTTCTGAAAAAAGTCAGTCGCACTTCTGTTGTAGAACACTACGGCATCAAGACACTACTCTACGGCGTTCTACTTCCGGGTCCAGACATTGGTAAAAAAGCAGCGGCTGAAATGCGTGCAATCGACCAAGCAGGTCATGAGACTGGGATTCATACTTGGGATCATGTCGCATGGCAAGATGCAGTTCGCAATCAAGATGCGACATGGACAAAAGCCATGATGCAAAAAAGCTGGGATCGCTTTATAGCTATTTTTGGGCACAAGCCAGTTACCTATGGCGCTGCTGGTTGGCAAATGAATGAAGCTGCATTTGAGCAGCTTGATCAATGGGGGATTCAATATTCTTCCGATGGTAGATCCGAGCCTAATCTCATGCCATACCGTATTGCATTGCCTTCTGGTAAAGCGAAGCATGTTCAGTACCCTACTACCCTACCAACCTTTGATGAACTCATCGGTATTGATGGGGCTGATGAATTTGGGGCAGTGAAAAAACTCCTAGAAATTACCCAAAGCAATCCGAATGATCAAGTTTTTACATTACATGCTGAACTTGAGGGGCAAAAGCTCCTGCCAGCATTTGAACAGCTATTGGCGGGATGGTTAAATCAGGGTCACGACCTAATCACTATGGGCGAGCTACACAAATCCTGGGAAGTCACCAAGCAACTCGATAAAATAGCTGTATCACCACTGACTTGGGGCGAAATCCCCAATCGCAGCGGCGAGCTGATTATTCAGAATAATTAAAACCTAGAGACAAAAAACTTAAGAAAGATCATCATGACAGTAGCTATCGGCCAATCTATGCCTCAGTGCGCTATTCCGGCAACTTCAGGTCTAACATTTTCTCCAGCCTCGGCCAAAGGAAAAAAATTGGTGCTCTACTTTTATCCAAAAGATATGACTCCGGGTTGCACCGCTGAGTCTAGTGAATTTCGCGACAACATCGAAGCCTTCTCAAAAGCCAATACTTTGGTGGTAGGGGTTTCACGAGATAGCCTAAAGTCCCATGACAACTTCCGTAGCAAATTGGAGCTGCCGTTTGAGTTGGTTGCTGATACTGAGGAGAAGCTCTGCCAAATCTTCGGCGTCATGAAAATGAAGAATATGTATGGCAAGCAAGTCCGTGGGGTTGAACGTAGTACCTTCCTTTTTGATTCCAATGGCAAGCTAGTTCAAGAGTGGCGCGGTCTTAAAGTGCCGGGCCATGTGACAGAGGTATTACAGGCAGCCCAAGCTACTAAATAATTTTTACAACAATTTGTTCTGAGGTGCTTGCAAAGCCCCAAATTTGGGGTAAAGTGAAGCCATATGCACCGTAAACGACGGGAAAGTCTGA
Source organism: uncultured beta proteobacterium (assembly GCA_903843315.1). Classification (GTDB taxonomy): domain Bacteria; phylum Pseudomonadota; class Gammaproteobacteria; order Burkholderiales; family Burkholderiaceae; genus Polynucleobacter. The sequence goes on along the minus strand of CAIMPQ010000048.1, from coordinate 7,880 downwards.
CAATCCGTTTAAACCATCAACCTGAATATTTCAGAACAGGTTTGGAGAGCAACCCCCGCCGTTTTTTAGATCTCACTGCTACCCGTTTCGCAATAAACCGTCAACGCACTCCGCTTGGCGGTTTTTTCTTTTAGGAGAGTCTGTATGCCTTTACCCCCCATCCCAACTCAAATTGCTGATCAAGTAAAACTAAATCACAAGGACACCCCCGATTTAAAGAAACGTCCCGCAACAGCAAAGCCAGTAGTGATGGAGACCTCCGATTGGGCTAATGATGTAGAAGAAGATCTTTCTGCAGCGGAAGTTGCCCTAGAAAAAATTAAGGCAGATCGCCATCCTGAGCGTAACGACATTAAAGCAGTTGCGCCAGCAAAACCAAAACGCGTAATTCGTACTGGGCCACCAAGCTTATTCGTTTTAGATACAAACGTATTAATGCATGACCCTAGTTCATTATTCCGCTTCTCCGAGCACGATCTTTATTTGCCAATGACCACTCTCGAAGAGTTGGACAATCATAAAAAGGGAATGACTGAGGTTGCTAGAAACGCCCGCACCGTCAGTAGATCCCTTGATCAACTCATCGGTGGTACTAGCGGCACACTGGATGAGGGTATCCCTCTCAATAAGTTAGGCAACCAAGATGTATCCGGTCGCCTTTTCTTCCAAACCAAACTCGCTACCCAACCATTACCTGAAGGCTTGCCAGAAGGTAAAGGGGATAACCTCATTTTGGCAGTCGTTAGTGAATTACAAAAGACTCGCAAAGGCCAAGAGGTTGTATTGGTATCAAAAGATATCAATATGCGCATCAAAGCACGGGCGCTTGGCTTACCTGCAGAAGATTATTTCAACGACCAGGTGTTAGAAGATCGTGACCTGATGTACTCAGGTGTGATGTCTTTATCTCAAGATTTCTGGCCAAAGCACGGCAAAGATATGGAAAGCTGGGCTGACTCTAAGTCTGGCACGATGTTCTACAGAGTGACTGGCCCTGCCGTACCAAGTATGCTGGTTAATCAGTTTGTTTATCAAGAAAATCCGGACGGCTCGACACCTTTCTATGCCCATGTACGAGAAATCAACGGCAAGACAGCACTATTACAAACATTGCGTGATTTCTCTCACCAGAAAAACAATGTCTGGAGTGTGACAGCGCGCAATCGTGAGCAAAACTTTGCCATGAACTTGCTGATGAACCCAGATATCGACTTTGTAACTCTGCTAGGTCAAGCTGGTACCGGAAAAACTTTGCTGGCTTTGGCTGCTGGACTAGAGCAGGTCTTAGATAGCAAGCGCTATAACGAGATAATCATCACCCGCGCCACTGTTCCGGTAGGTGAAGATATTGGCTTCCTACCAGGCACAGAGGAAGAGAAAATGCAGCCATGGATGGGTGCATTTGATGACAATCTCGAAGTACTTCAACGTAATGACGATAGCGCTGGTGAGTGGGGTCGGGCAGCTACCCAAGAACTCATTCGCTCACGCATTAAAGTCAAGAGCATGAACTTTATGCGTGGCAGAACTTTTGTGAGTAAGTTCGTCATTATTGATGAGGCTCAAAACTTAACGCCTAAGCAAATGAAAACCCTAGTCACTCGTGCGGGCCCAGGTACTAAGATTGTCTGTCTGGGCAATATTGCACAGATTGATACCCCTTATTTAACTGAGGGTTCATCTGGTCTAACCTACGTGGTTGACCGCTTTAAAGGTTGGCGTCATGGTGGTCATATCACCCTTGCACGCGGTGAGCGTTCACGTCTTGCGGACCATGCTGCTGACGCACTTTAAACAACACTCCACATGCCGCACTCGGATTGGGTGCGGCATTTTTATTTGCACGATGCTGTTGCTGTCGGGATGCAGTACCTTTGGCAGCAAGTCTAGCGCCTCAAAAGTTTCTCAATTCAAGCAAGATACTAGTGTAGGTACTGAAGATATTTCCATTGCAGCAGTTGGATTGGTGGATGTGCCTTATCGCTATGGTGGCAACACCCCTAAAGGTGGATTTGACTGCAGTGGACTTATTGTCTATGTCTATAACAAAGCTGCTGGCATTAAACTGCCACGTACCCTGCAACTCATGAGCGCCAAAGGCAGAAGTGTTGAAGACCAACCCCCTGCTCCAGGAGATTTAGTCTTCTTCAATACCACTGGAGAAAAATACTCTCACGCAGGAATCTATGTAGGACAAGGTAGGTTTGTGCATGCCCCCAGCGCAGGTGGAACAGTGCGACTTGACTACATCACGACACCCTATTGGGCAGCCAAATTTACTGAAGCGCGGCGTTTCACGCCTCAGTAATACCAATTTCTGAAGCTAGTGCTTGAAAAAGATTGATTTATCATTCCATTTCAAGGTACTGTATATCTAGAGCAGTTTCTCTAACCACCCAGGAGATCCAATATGAAGAAAATCATCATCGCTTTAAGTATTGCATTGAGTTTTGCGCTTCCTACTTATGCCTTTGCAGATCAGGCCGCTTGCGAAGCGAAAGCCGTAAGTAAAGAGGGTAAGCCTCTCTATGGTGCTGCTAAAGATGCATCAATCAAAAAATGTATGGGTGGAGCAAAGCCCAATGAATGCGAAGCAAAAGCCGTAAGTAAAGAGGGTAAGCCTCTCTATGGTGCTGCTAAAGATGCATCAATCAAAAAATGTATGGGTGGTTAATCCATTTTTTAATTTACTTACATTAAAAAAGCCTCGCAATGCGGGGCTTTTTATTTATTGATGCTTCCTTTTTATTGCCTTGTCTATTTTTAGAACGGCTCATAGCCACCAGAAGAATATCCAATAGAGCCCATCGCCAAGTTATCGAACTTGGTATACGGACCTTGCCAACTTAAGCGTACTGTTCCGATTGGGCCGTTACGCTGCTTACCGATAATGATCTCGGCCATACCTTTATCTGTAGTGGTGTCTGGGTGATACACCTCATCACGATAAATAAACATAATGACGTCCGCATCTTGCTCGATAGCGCCTGACTCACGTAAGTCTGACATGATGGGGCGCTTATTCGGGCGTTGTTCTAGACCACGATTTAATTGGGAGAGCGCTACTACTGGGCACTGCAATTCTTTTGCGAGCGACTTCAATGAGCGGGAAATTTCAGAAATCTCTGTTGCCCGGTTTTCTTGACCAGAGCCACTCATGAGCTGCAAGTAGTCAATTACTACTAAACCTAAGGTGCCCCCAAAATTTCTGGCAATTCGCCGTGCTCTGGCGCGCAACTCCAGACTGGATAATGCACCAGTCTCATCAATCAAAATTTGGGTGTTGCTTAAACGGGCAATGGCATCCGTCACACGTGGCCATTCGTCATCCTGCAGCTTACCAGTACGCATACGACTTTGGTCAACGCGCCCTACTGAACCGAGTAAACGCGATGCTAGTTGCTCACCAGACATCTCCATTGAGAAAATCACTACTGGCAACCCTTCAGAAAGCGCAACGTTCTCTGCAATATTGAGTGCCAAGGCAGTGTTATGCGTAACTACATAGTCATTGGTTATGTAGGTTCTTTGAGGATGGCTAACTGAAATACATTGCGCCTCAAATACCCTGGACGGCTCAATGCTCTGAAATGAAAGCCTGCGCTGTCGATCCCAGCTAGCCCTTAATCTTTCTTTCTTTTCAGGCAAGGTAAAAGCCTGGAAGGCTGGACCAAAACTCATATTTAAAACATAAGATAAGCGACCCCGCTTTTTTTCACCCTGGTAGGTATAGCTAGTCTGCTTATGCGCTATTGAACAAAAGCCCCCCAAAGATCTAGCTAAAGAAGCAACATCTTCAGATAATTGCTTACTGACAGTGCAATAGCGAATGGAACCCCATTTCTCAATCCAGCCATCTGTATCCATCAGGCCTTGGAACAATGCGAGACGAGAATTCTTATTAGCCTCAAGATAAGTCGCGGGAATATATTTATCAAAACTTCTGTAACCCAGGACACCTATATCTTGCAGCGCAGACCTAAAATAATTCTCTGGAACTGCTTGACGCTCTCCATTTACAGCGATTCTGGCTTTGGAGACTAATCTCCAGTCGTACGCATTTGCATGAACCAGCTCCATCTCATAGTTCGCAAGCAAATTCATACGCTCTACAAGCTCAGGTGACTTAGTTGAAAACATCACTGAGCCATGGGATAACGCTAGAGTACCATCACCTAGCAATGCTCCTAAAACCCACGGATGAATCGGCAATTCATTCGAGTGACCAAAATCACCTGAGACAGGGTCTATCCATAATCTATTCTTATACCGAACACACTGCAGCATTTCCATTAAGCGAACAGTATTGATGACGCGTGGCTCAGACCAATCTCGATACATCACACGCCATAGGTGCTCATCGCAACACTCAGCGTGACGACCATCAGAAAAAGTAACTTTGTATATCTGCTTAATGCCTTGCGGGTAAATGCCGGTCACCATCGAGTGCTGGCCATCCACAGAAGCAAGACGATCGCCAAAACGCAAATCGCTCATCAACTTCCAACCATCCACCGTTTTCACTTTTGCATCTAGTGGTTGCGCCTTACCCATGGAAGGTCTTCCAGCCACAATCACTAAGTCGCCTTTTTGCAGACCACTAGTTTGTTTATCTAAATCAATGAAACCTGTAGCAATGCCGGTGATATCACTACCACCTTGACGGTTATAGAGCTCATCAATTCGGGCGACGACGGAGCGCAGTAGCGGTTCGATCTCCAGATAGTCTGCTTTGCGACTACCTTCTTCACCGATTTGCAAAATGCGGGACTCCGCTTCATCCAACAGCGTTCTGACAGAACGACCTTCTGGAACAAAAGCAGAGTTAACAATATTGTCTGAAACTTCTATCAAGCGACGCAGAATACTGCGGTCACGAACGATGTCGGCATAGCCTTTAATGTTCGCAGCACTCGGTGTGTTTTGCGCTAAAGAATTGAGGTAGTCCACACTTACTAAATCGCCACCTTGCTCAGATTTAACTGCATCATGAACAGTAATCACGTCAGCGGGATGATTGTCGCCGACTAAACGTTGAATGACCTTATAGATCAATGCATGTTCAGGGCGATAGAAATCTTTATCGGTTAAGACGCCACCTAAACGATCCCAGGCAGTGTTATCAATCAATAGACCGCCGAGCAAAGATTGCTCGGCTTCTACAGAATGCGGTGGAACTTTTAAAGCCTGCACGACTGCATCCCCAGAACCCATCATGCCGGGATTCAGCGTAACGGAACGTGAACGGGATTCAGCCATGAGGCTAGCGAAGTTCCTAGAACCTAAGTTTTAAGACTTAAGCTTGCTCACCAACTACACGAATAGTGATATCCGCAACTACGTCGGTATGAACAGCAACCGCAACAGGATGATCACCAACCATTTTTAATGGGCCAGTAGGCATACGAACAGAAGACTTCTCGATCGTAAATCCTTTAGCTTTCAAGGCATCAGCGATGTCGTGGTTGGTTACAGAACCAAATAAACGACCGTCAACACCTGCTTTTTGACCGATTTCGAGAATCAAGTCTTTGAGCTTTGCGCCAACCGCTTCAGCAGCAGCCAATTTCTCAGCAGCCAATTTTTCCAACTCAGCACGACGCGTTGCGAAATCAGCAATTGCTGCTTCAGTCGCACGACGCGCTTTACGTTGTGGGATTAGGAAATTACGAGCGAAACCGTCTTTAACGCGTACTACGTCGCCGAGGTTGCCCAAGTTTGTTACTTTTTCTAAAAGAATGATTTGCATTGAGGGCTCCCAATTATTTCTTATGTTGATCGGAGAATGGCAATAAAGCCAAGTAACGAGCACGCTTGATAGCAGTGTCTAACTGACGCTGATATTTTGCTTTTGTGCCTGTCAAACGAGCAGGAGTAATCTTGGCATTCTCGCCAATGAAGTCCTTCAATGTATCTACATCTTTGTAGTCGATTTGCTCAACGCCACCAACTGTGAAACGGCAATAACGCTTACGCTTGAACAATGGGTTCTGAGCTGGTTTCTTTTTGAAATCGGGTTTCTTTCCAAACGCCATGATGATTTCCTCTTTAATTTTTCAATTGAATATGGTTAATATGGAAAACAAGTCTTTGATTACGTAGAGTCTTCGGTGCTAAGAATCCTTCAAATACCGCCTCAGTTCCTAAATCCATTTGCTCCAGATCCTTTTGTATCGGACCGATTGCAATGGCTTCAACGCTCATCTGAATTTTCCTTGCCACTCCTACCTCGTTTGCTTGACCGCTATGTTCTAGCTGACAGTGCATCACCGGTATTCCTGCTGGTGTAAATCGAATTGCGTCTTTAGATACCAAGATTGCAGTGAGGGTGAAATGATTCAACGCCGCTCCGCTACTCTGATACGTTTTCTAGTCTGTGTCTTCCTCTTCAAATTTATAACTTAGGCTGCCGCTACAGGAGCGTCGGCTTGAGCTGATTTGCGTGCTTCTTCACGTTGCACTTCTTTCATCATGATAGAAGGCTCTACTTCAGCTTTCTTAGTCTTGATGATGAGGTGACGCAAAACAGCATCGTTAAATTTGAACGCATGCTCGAGCTCTTCCAGGGTTTTCTGGTCGCACTCAATGTTCATGCAAACGTAGTGGGCTTTAGCAAGTTTGTCGATCATGTAAGCCATCTGACGACGACCCCAATCTTCAATACGATGAATTTTGCCGCCAGCAGCTGCTAATGTAGCTTTGTAGCGGTCGATCATCGCGGGCACTTGCTCGCTTTGGTCCGGATGGACGATAAAGACGATTTCATAATGACGCATCTAACACTCCTTAAGGATGAAGTCACCTGGGCGTCTTGCTAACTTCCGATGGTTATAAAGTTAGCGCCAGTGTGACAAGGTAGTAACAAATTGTAGGTATTTCATACAACACTTTTAAATCCGCTTTGCAGCGCTCACCTGAACTCAGGCAAGACCGTTATTCTAGCAAAAAAATCCTGCCAAGTCAGGGATTTATCTGCTTTTGCAGCATTTAATGCGAGCTGCAGAGCAATCCGTGCCCTAGGGGAAGAAAGGGTGCCTGATGACACACAATGAAGGCCATCATCCATGGCATCGCCCTGAACTACTCCAGCACCAGTTCGGGATGCCCTCACCACAGCAACACCTTTCACTTCGGCCTGCTGCAAAGATGCTAACCAGGCCTTGTGAACCCCGCCAAAGCCAGTGCCTGCAAGAATCAAGCCCTCAACCCCTAAATCCAGCAGGCTTTCTAGGGCCTGGGCTCTTGCTCCTGCATGGCTAGTCAAAATCTCCACCCAAGGCCATTGTTGTTTAGGAATGGGCATATCCTCGCCGGAAGCAGCTTCTACCGCTTTTAATCGAGACAGCCAAGAGGGGTTGATTAACCCCAGAGGGCTGCAAGGTGCATCCATTAGAGGGGCATTGAATGCTGAGGTATGGCGCTTAGATAAATCTCGAGCTAAACAAACTCGGCCAGCAAATACCGCAAAAACCCCGCCAGGACAGTTCTCGGGGGGGCTAGAAACCCACTTTAGGGCATCTAACAGGTTTAAGGGGCCATCGGCTTGTGGTGCATTAGCGGGAAGCATAGCGCCCGTCAAAACTACTCTTTTGCCTAATTTTTCAGCAAGCTTGCCGCAGATGGCGCTTAAGAAAAATCCCGTCTCCTCAACCGTGTCAGTGCCATGGGTGATCACGATCCCCTGAACGTCTGGATTATTAAGCGAGTCCTTAACGGTATTGCCCAAGAGGGTTAGCAGCTCTTCACTTAGGTCGCGGCTATCGATATTGGCTAACTGCTGAGAAACCAGTTTTAAATCCCCAGGAATAGCTTCTTCGACCTTCTTTAAGAGTGTCTCTACCTCCAACTCGCCCGCCTTGTAATTGCTTGGGCTGAGGTCT
>CAIMPQ010000047.1 GCA_903843315.1 uncultured beta proteobacterium | reverse complement strand
TTTTTTTGTGGGTTAGAGTTCCCAGCAAGCCTTAAACTGGCGTCTGATATTACCTCTGACATAACTGAAAGGCTTTCTAAGCGTGGCATTGCCGCAAACTCCGGATTCGAATCCCATTGATTATATCGATGAAGAGGATTTCATCGCATTAGATATCCCTTTAGAGATGGCTGGGGAGCGCCTTGACAAGGTTCTGGCAAGTTCTTTGCCAGATTATTCCCGAAATCGGCTGAAGGCCTGGGTCGAGGCAGGGGCAGTTATGGTCGACGGAAAGGTCACCAAAGCCCGTTATTTACTCAGGGGTGGCGAGAGCATTAAGGTATTTCCACAAGAAATGCCCGAGCAATTTGCCTTTAGTCCCGAAGACATTCCTTTGGAGATTGTTTTTGAAGACGAGTCCATCATCGTAGTTAACAAACCGCCAGGTCTAGTAGTTCACCCGGCTGCTGGTAATTGGTCGGGGACGCTATTAAATGGACTCTTATTTCATTACCCAGAACTCAAGTCATTACCCCGCGCTGGCATAGTCCATCGCTTAGATAAAGAGACTTCAGGTTTGATGGTCGTTGCCCGCACAGCCCACGCGCAGACTTCGCTTGTAAGACAACTGCAAGACCGCACAGTAGGTCGCCGATATTTAGCTTGGGTTTGGGGAGATGCACCAAGTCAAGGCAAGGTGCTGGCTTCGGTAGGTCGCGACCAGCGGGATCGCCTGAGAATGGCAGCTGGTAGCCCGCAAGGTAAACCAGCTGCAACAGTATTTCGTCGCTTAGCCAAGGGACTTTTCAATGAGTCTTCTGTGGCTTTGCTGGAGTGTCGATTAGAAACGGGCCGCACACATCAAATCCGGGTTCACCTTGAATCGCTTGGCTTCCCTTTGTTAGGTGATCCTGTGTATCGCAAAAAGACCCCTGGGGTTGCAAAAACCCTTCCTTTTGAACGCCAAGCTTTGCATGCCTATGCCTTAAGCCTTCAGCACCCCCTTACTCATGACTGGATGACTTGGTTCCGTTTACCACCTAGCGATTTAATGGATTTGTTGCCCCAGGTAGCTATGGGAGTTGATGTCTTGCCGAAGGAAGAGGCTTTGTTAGCCTCAATCGAAAACGACCACAAGTCATGAGTTTTATCCAACCCCTTTGGCCCGCACCTGATTGCGTGCATTCGCTTGTAACCACAAGACACGGTGGAATTAGTAATGCGCCTTATGACACCCTGAATCTGGGGGATCATGTTGGTGACCAGCCATCCAAAGTGCTGGCTAATCGGCAAATTCTCAGAAAGCATCTACCATCTGAGCCAATATGGCTCAAGCAAACTCATAGTATTCAAGTCAGCACACCAAATAGCCGCTCTCCAGTTTTAAGTAGGCCTTTTGCGGCTGATGCTGCTGTCACCAACATTCCCAACGAGGTCTTGGTAGTTGTGACGGCTGATTGTTTGCCAATATTCTTTTCCACATCTGATGGATTGGTTGTCGGCGCAGCTCATGCAGGCTGGAGAGGTCTGTGCGACGGGATCTTGGAAAATACAATAAACGAGATCTTGAAGCTTGCACCTCAACTTTCTTCGTCAGACTTAATCGCTTGGTTGGGGCCAGCAATTGGACCAAAGTCTTTCGAGGTCGGCGAGGATGTTCGGGAGCGTTTTCAAGAAATAGGTATACATCATGATGCTATTTGCTTTGTACCTATAGAAAATAAACCCGGTAAGTATCTAGCTAATATCTATCAGTGGGCGCGCGATCGTCTAGAGGCCCAGGGGCTCAAGTCAATTTATGGCGGCGAGTTGTGTACCGTTCAAAATACAAAACAATTTTTTTCCTACCGCCGAGATGGTGTGACAGGCCGTTTTGCATCCCTCATCTGGATTTCTAAGTAGTCCTGATTTTTAGAAATCACTTGGGGTAACTACTAGCTTCTCCCTTGAGCTAGGGTTATTGCGTATAACTCTATATCCCTTATGGATGGAGAATGCTCTTAATTAATAAAAGAGACTACTATGTTTGCAGGCATGAATACTGGTGCTACGCCATCTTTGGCGCCCCACCATATGGCACTAATTCCACCGGAGCGTTTGGCAGAAATTCAGAAAGAATATTTTGCTGAGCTAGCCCACATCGCAACCAATCCTGAGGCGATCGAAGTAAAAGATCGTCGCTTTGCAGGTAAAGCATGGCACTCCTCATGGAGCAAGGTTATTGCAGCTACTTATTTGCTCAACTCCAAACACTTAATGTCTTTGGCCAAAGCTGTCGATACTGATGAAAAGACGAAACAAAAAATTCTGTTTACGACTGAGCAGATGATTGATGCGCTCTCGCCATCCAATTTCATTGCAACCAATCCTGAGGTTCTGGAAAATATTATTAGCACCCAAGGGCAATCTATCCAGAAGGGCATTGCGAACTTACTTGGGGATATGAAAAAAGGGAAAGTTTCACAAACTGATGAGAGCGCTTTCGAAGTTGGAAAAAATATTGCGACTACCGAAGGTAACGTTGTATTCCGTAACGAATTATTTGAGCTGATTCAATACACTCCGTTAACCGAGACAGTATTCGAGCGACCCTATTTAATGGTGCCTCCCTGCATTAATAAATATTACATCTTAGATTTACAGCCAGATAATTCTGTTGTGCGTCACATGGTTGCGCAAGGTCACACTGTATTCCTGGTTTCCTGGAAGAATCCTGATGAAACTATGGCTGAAGTGAGCTGGGATGACTATGTGGGTACAGGCGTCATTAAAGCGATCGAGGTCGTTAAAGAAATTGGTAATACCAAGCAAATTAATGTGTTGGGCTTCTGTGTGGGCGGTACGCTAACCACTTCAGCGCTAGCGGTTTTGGCAGCACGCAATGAGCACCCAGCTGCAAGCTTGACCTTATTCACCACCTTATTAGATTTCACCAATACGGGAATCTTGGATGTCTTCATCGATGAAGGCATGGTGGAGATGCGCGAGAATTCGATTGGCGGCAAGGGTGGTAAGTACGGCATGATGTCAGGCTTGGATCTTGGTAATACTTTCTCGTTCTTGCGACCAAATGATTTGGTTTGGAACTACGTAGTTGAAAACTACCTCAAGGGAAATTCACCACCACCATTTGATCTGCTTTATTGGAATGGTGATTCCACCAATCTTCCAGGCTCAATGTATTGTTGGTATTTGCGACATACCTACTTACAAAATGATTTGGTCAAACCTGGCAAGCTCACTATTTGTGGCGAGAAGATTGATTTAGGCAAGATCAAGTGTCCAGCCTATATCTATGCATCCCAAGAAGACCACATAGTTCCTTGGCAATCTGCATATGAATCCACCCATATTCTCAAGGGTAAAAATCGCTTTGTGCTTGGTGCTTCTGGCCATATCGCTGGAGTGATCAATCCACCAGCGAAGAATAAGCGTTACTACTTTGAAAATAACAAGTTAGCCGCAAGTGCAAATGAATGGCTTGAAGGGGCAAAACAAATTACTGGCAGTTGGTGGCCCAACTACACAAAATGGTTAGAACAATTTGGTGGGGAGCAAAAACCAGCCAGTACTACCTTTGGTAATGCGAAGTACAAAAAAATGGAAGCAGCACCTGGTGTTTACGTGAAAGAAAAAGCAGCGCCAGCGATATAAATAAAACATCAATTAACGCAGGTTTTTTCAAAGGGGAAAGTAATGTCTCAAAAAGTCGCATATGTAACTGGTGGTATGGGTGGTATTGGTACTGCTATTTGCCAACGCCTGGCGAAGGATGGTTTTAAGGTAATCGCTGGTTGTGGACCTAATTCACCGCGTAAAGATCGCTGGATTGGCGAGCAAAAGGTGCTTGGCTATGATTTCATTGCTTCTGAAGGCAATGTTTCCGATTGGGATAGCACTGTAGCCGCATTTGAAAAGGTAAGGGCTGAAGTAGGCCGTGTAGATGTTTTAGTCAATAACGCTGGTATTACCCGTGATAGCGTATTCCGTAAAATGACTCCCGATGCATGGAAAGCTGTTATCGACACCAATCTGAACTCCTTGTTCAACGTTACTAAACAAGTTATTGAAGGTATGGTTGAAAACAACTGGGGTCGAATTATCAATATTTCCTCTGTCAATGGTCAAAAAGGGCAGTTTGGTCAATCCAACTATTCAACCGCTAAAGCGGGTCTGCATGGCTTTACGATGGCTTTGGCGCAAGAAGTGGCCACA
>CAIMPQ010000046.1 GCA_903843315.1 uncultured beta proteobacterium | reverse complement strand
GATGAGGCTGTGAAGTTTGCAGATTCTTCTATGGAAGCAGTTTGCTACTACGCTTACCAAGCTTCATGTGAATTGGCGGAAGAACGTGGTGTTTACAGCACTTACAAAGGCTCTTTATGGGATCGCGGCATCCTCCCACAAGACTCAGTGGCGATGTTGGCAGCTGAGCGCGGTGGTTATGTAGAGGTAGATAACTCCTCCATGATGGATTGGACTGATTTACGTGCTCGCATCAAGCAACACGGCATGCGAAATTCCAATTGCGTAGCGATTGCCCCAACCGCTACGATTTCGAACATCATTGGCGTTTCTGCCTGCATCGAACCCACATTCCAGAATCTGTTTGTGAAATCGAACCTTTCAGGCGAGTTCACAGTGGTAAATGAGTACCTGGTCCGTGATTTGAAGGATCGCGGTCTTTGGGATGAAGTCATGATCGCCGATTTGAAGTACTTTGATGGCACTTTGTCTAAGATTGATCGCATTCCACAAGACTTACGTGATTTGTACGCGACCGCCTTCGAAGTGGAGCCAAGCTGGTTAGTTGAGGCTGCTTCCCGTCGTCAGAAGTGGATTGACCAAGCGCAGTCCTTAAATATCTACATGGGTGGCGCATCAGGCAAGAAGTTAGATGACACCTATAAGCTGGCTTGGTTGCGGGGCTTAAAGACAACCTACTACCTCCGCACAATGGCAGCAACCCACGTTGAGAAATCAACCGTTACGAGTGGTCAATTGAACTCAGTGTCTAGTGGTGGTGGTGTTAATGGTACCGATGCAGCTGCAGCAAGTGCTGCTGGCGCAGTAGAGGCAGACGGTCCTGTTTGCACAATGCGTCCAGGCGATGCTGGATTTGAAGAATGTGAAGCATGCCAATAAGCGATTTGCTTATGGGTCAGAAATAGAAGAATTGAGGAGAGAATTATGTTGAATTGGGATGAGGAAGTTGCTCCAGCACTAGCGAAAGCTGGTATTGCACCGCAGCCGGTTGCAGTGGAGCCACAACGTCCGCAGCCAGATCAAGTTGCGATGGCACCACAAACCGCAGCGCCGTCACCACTGGAGAATGCGAGTTTGTCTGGAGGTGTGGCACATCGGGTAAATGCCGCTGATAAACGCGTGATTAATGCCAAGACTGACGTGAATCAGTTGGTTCCATTTAAATATAAGTGGGCATGGGAAAAATATTTGGCCGGTTGTGCAAACCACTGGATGCCACAAGAGATCAATATGAACCGCGATATTGCGCTTTGGAAGGATCCTAACGGCTTAACTGAGGATGAGCGTCGCATTATTAAACGCAATCTCGGTTTCTTTACAACCGCTGATTCTTTGGCTGCCAACAATATTGTTTTGGGTACTTACCGCCACATTACTGCTCCAGAATGCCGCCAATACCTATTGCGTCAGGCTTTTGAGGAAGCAATTCATACCCATGCATATCAATATATTGTGGAATCCTTGGGTTTAGATCAAGGTGAAATCTTCAATGCGTATCACGAGATTGACTCGATTCGCGCTAAAGATGAGTTCTTAATTCCTTATATTGATGTGCTGACTAATCCCAATTTTAAGACTGGCACATTAGAAACTGACCAAACATTACTGCGTTCGCTCATTGTTTTTGCCTGCGTAATGGAAGGATTATTCTTTTATGTTGGTTTTACGCAAATACTTGCAATGGGTCGTCAAAACAAAATGACGGGCGCCGCTGAGCAGTATCAATACATCCTTCGTGACGAGTCAATGCACTGCAATTTTGGCATCGATTTAATTAACCAAATCAAGCTGGAGAACCCGCAGTTATGGACTTCCGCGTTCAAAGACGAGATCAAATCGATCTTCGAAAAAGCGGTCGAATTAGAGTACCGTTATGCCGAAGATACGATGCCTCGAGGAGTGCTCGGATTGAACGCTCCGATGTTCAAAGGATACCTAAGATACATCTGTAATCGCAGATGTTTGCAAATAGGACTTGACGCGATGTTCCCAAATGAAGAGAATCCATTTCCATGGATGTCAGAAATGATTGATCTGAAAAAAGAACGAAACTTTTTTGAGACACGCGTTATTGAGTATCAAACCGGTGGTGCGCTGAGTTGGGAGTAGTAAGACTGCAGTAAAGCGCACAACTGGCTAAATAGGAGATTAGACGGTTGGATAGTTTTAGAAGTCAGCAAAACCAGACTCAAATCCGAAAACCCTTGCTCAAGGGTGCCTGGGCTATTCCCTCTATTTTTTCCAGCACATTTAAGAAGCCGTTGTCCTTCGGGACCACGGCTTTTTTTCCAGGATTCATTAGCGTGCAGCACCTAGCATCAAGCCGCGCGCCGATGAATGGCTCGCTCGTCAAATCCAAATGGTTGCAAAATCAGTTGGAAATGAATGGTCGGGTCTTCTTAATGTAGTTTGTACTAATCCTCACGTGAAGGAGCAATACTATGGCAATCGCCAAGAAAAAACCTGCTGCAAAGAAACCAGCTGCTAAGAAAAAAGTAGCCGCTAAGAAACCAGCTGCTAAAAAAGTAGCTAAAAAGAAGCCTGCTGCTAAGAAGCGTCCAGCTGCTAAAAAGCGTCCTGCTGCTAAGAAGCGTCCAGCTGCTAAAAAAGCTGCCGCTAAAAAGCCAGCCGCTAAAAAAGCTGCTAAGAAGCGTCCAGCTGCTAAAAAGCGTCCAGCTGCTAAAAAAGCTGCCGCTAAGAAGCCTGCTGCTAAAAAGCGTCCAGCTGCAAAAAAACGCGTAGCAAAAAAAAAGTAAGTAAGCCTGCTGCGAAGAAAGCGGGCTCTGCTGTAAAAAAGCCCGCGGCTAAGAAAGCTGCGCTAGCAACATCTGCCGCTGCTTGGCCCTTCCCAACTGGCACACGTCCTTAACGGACGGGTGTTACTCGAAGGGGTCTCTCACGAGACCCCTTTTTTATTTGTCACTCTTCGATGTTGGTTTGGGCAAAAGCCCAAAGCGAGCGGAATTGACTAAAAACTATAGCCAAACGCAGATTTGAATTGAACTGCTATCTCATCTTTGCTTATTTGATGATTTTGTGGTCCTTGGTGGGTAATTTTGATTGAGCCCATCAAACTCGCTAAGCGGCCGGTAGTTTCCCAATCCATATCGCTCTCTAATCCAAAAAGCAATCCACCACGGAAAGCATCGCCACATCCAGTTGGGTCAACGACTTTTGCTGCCGGAACTGGTGGTATAGCAATGCACTTACCCTCTGAGTAAATATCTGCACCTTCAGCACCTTTGGTAACAATCAGCGACTTTACACGCTCAGCTACTGTTGCCAGGCTAAGCCCTGTTCTTTGGGAGAGCATTTCTCCTTCATAGTCGTTGACAGCCAAATAACTAGCGATATCAACCAATTCAAGGAGCTCAGGACCATTAAACATCGGCAAGCCTTGACCTGGATCGAAGATAAAGGGAATGTTCGCATCGGCTAATTGATGACAGTGCTCCCACATTCCTTGGCGCCCATCTGGTGCCACGATGCCTAACTTCGCTGGACCCTTGGTATTTTTGCTGCGTTCTGCCACTACAGCAGAAACTTGATTCAAGTGTGAGTCACCCATTGCGCCAGGATGAAACGCAGTAATTTGATTATTGGCTTGATCAGTGGTGATCATGGCTTGCGCAGTAAACGCCTCATTGATTTGACGAATGTGGCTGGCATCGATATTGAGATCCTTTAGGCGATTTAGGTAAGGGGCAGCATCACCACCAACCGTTGCCATGATGATGGGGTCGCCACCTAAAAGACTCAGGTTGTAAGCAATATTGCCCGCGCATCCACCGAATTCTCGGCGCATGGTGGGGACTAAAAAGGCGACATTCAGAATGTGGATCTGTTCAGGCAAGATTTGATCGGCAAATTTGCCTTCAAAGTTCATGATGGTGTCGTAGGCGATAGAGCCACAGATCAAGCTAGCCATAAATTACTTTCTGAAAATGGTGAAAACGGATAAAGGTGAATGGGAATAAGAATAAAGAAAAAGCGAATTTAGTGATGCATTTAGGGATAAAACGCCCTCACTCGATAACCAGCAGCATTTGGTGGCAATAAAAGAGGGAGTTCAGTTTGAATTTGTTCACCTGCAGCAATGCCATTGCGTAAAAAATCGGAATGAGCATCTTGCCAAGCGATTGGTAACCATTCTTTTGGAGTCAATTGAATGGATTTGATTTCAGATTCCTCTGCATCAGTAAGAGAAATTTCTAAATTGGGTGCCAAAACAGCGATCGCAACACGATTTTGTATTTCAACTTGCAGTATGGATTGATTTACAGCGCTTTTAAGGCCCTCTCGCGCGTTTTCAGGAGATAAGGTGGCTGAAGTTATTTTCCAAGCTGCAAAATCGCTCACAGGGCGATTAATGCATCCTAGTGCACTACATAATTTTGTATCAACACGCTGCAAAATAGTAAATGCAGTGACTGCAAAAGCATTAGATGTGCCATCAACGCGGGGTGCAAGTAATGGCAGAAGTGTATTCCTGGAGAGGTGCTCTCCAAACACGAGCAGTAATACTAAAAAACAGCTGAGTAGCGCTAACTGAATTCTTTTTTTTTGAACAGGTGCAGCAAAACTCGTTTCTTTTGTACCCTGACTCTCTTTGACTAGGGTTCCATGCAAACAAACCCAACCTTCACTCTCTTTCCATACAGAAAGCGTTAACCATTGGCTATAGGTCGCAATTACTTCCTCGGCTTGGCGGGCGAGTACTCCAGATAGAACAATTTGACCGCCAGAGCGCATCTTATTAACCAATGCGGGAGCAAGTACTTGCAGTGGGTTTGCCAGAATATTGGCCATCACTATGTCGTATTTGGTTTTCGCGGCAAGTTCTGGCGCATCGTCGTTAGGTAGAACGAATCGAATCTCGGTGTGATTGATTTCTGCATTGCTGCGCGCTGCCACCATCGCTTGTGGATCGATATCGGTACCAATCACTGGCTTACATCCCAATTTTGCGGCTGCAATCGCTAAGATGCCCGAACCACATCCATAGTCCAGAAGGCTTTGATTTTTGAGTTCCGACTGTTCTTCAAGCCAAAGTAAACATAAGTGGGTGGTGGGATGGCTGCCGGTACCAAAAGCCAAGCCTGGATCAACTGCTAAACAAATTGCATTTGGATCGCTTGGCGCTTCATGCCAGGACGGAACCACCCAAATGCGTTTTCCAATCTGAATGGGGGCAAACTGACTTTGGGTAAGCCTCACCCAATCTTGTTCTTCAACAATTTTTTCTTGAGGCGCTGATAAGTTAAAGCCAGCCTCTTTTAAGGAGACCAGCAACTCTGGAATAAATTCTGCGCTACCCGAGGCGTCTATATCTGGATTGAAGAGGGCGGTAACAGTGGATCTATCCCAGGCTTGAACTTCTGGAGATAAACCAGGCTCTCCGTAAAGTGGATTTTCATCGTAACCACCAGCAGCATCATCTTCTACGGTGACGGAGAGGGCGCCTAATTCTAATAGGGCATCGCCTAAGGGTTCTGCAGTTTCAGCAACTACCGTGAATACAAGCTCACGATAAGACATTAGGCACTCGCATGAATTAAGGTTTTCCGCGACTTGCAGCTTGCTCTTCTAGGCGATGCTCTAGGTAATGAATGCTAGTGCCACCTTCCATGAAGTTCGGGTCCAGCATGAGTTCACGGTGCAAAGGTACGTTAGTGGTAATGCCATCAATGACCATCTCTGAGAGTGCAATTTGCATGCGGCGGATCGCTTGTTCGCGAGTATTGCCGTAAGAGATCAGTTTGCCAATCATCGAATCATAGTTTGAAGGAACAACATATCCGCTATAGGCATGTGAATCGACCCGAATTCCAGGGCCACCTGGCATATGGAACGAGCCAATTTTGCCTGGGCTTGGGGTGAATTTGAACGGATCTTCCGCATTTAAGCGACATTCAATTGCATGACCACGGAAAACGATGTCTTTTTGGCGATAGGCTAATTTAAGGCCTGCAGCAATCCGAATTTGCTCTTGAACAATGTCAACGCCAGTAATCATTTCAGTTACTGGATGCTCAACCTGAACACGGGTATTCATCTCGATAAAGAAGAATTCATTGTTCTCATAAAGGAATTCAAAGGTTCCTGCACCGCGGTACCCAATCTTACGGCAGGCTTCAGCACATCTCTCACCAATCTTGGCAATCAAGCGACGATCAATGCCCGGTGCTGGTGCTTCTTCAATTACTTTTTGATGACGACGTTGCATTGAGCAGTCACGCTCGCCCAACCAAATTGCACTGCCATGGGTATCAGCCAAAATTTGGATTTCGACGTGGCGAGGTTTTTCTAAAAACTTCTCCATATAGACTTCTGGGTTACCAAACGCACGTCCTGCCTCTTCACGAGTCATATTGACCGCATTAATGAGTGCTGCTTCTGTATGCACCACACGCATACCACGTCCACCACCACCGCCAGCGGCTTTGATGATGACTGGATAACCCACTTTTTTAGCGGTAGCAATAATTTCTTTTGGATTATCAGGTAATGCGCCTTCCGAACCAGGTACGCAAGGTACTCCCGCTTTAATCATGGCGCGCTTCGCAGAGACTTTGTCGCCCATCAGGCGAATCGATGCTGCGGTCGGGCCGATGAAGGCAAATCCTGATTTTTCAACGCGCTCAGCAAAGTCGGCATTTTCAGAAAGAAATCCGTAACCAGGGTGAATTGCTTCAGCATCGGTTACTTCGGCTGCCGAAATAATGGCTGGCATATTGAGATAGCTTAATGGCGATGGGGCGGGTCCTATACATACAGCCTCATCAGCAAGCTTTACATACTTCGCTTCTTTATCTGCGGTGGAATAGACCACTACAGTTTTAATTCCCAACTCGCGGCATGCGCGTTGGATACGGAGAGCAATTTCTCCCCGATTGGCGATCAGAATCTTATCGAACATGTCGGCTCTAAGTTAGGTAAAAATGGATTAGAGGGCTTAATGAATTAAGCAATGATGAAAAGTGGCTGATCAAATTCAACACCTTGACCGTTTTCGCAAAGAATCTCTTTTACGACTCCGGCAAACTCTGATTCAATCTCGTTTAGCAACTTCATGGCTTCAATAATGCAAAGAGTTTGGCCTACTTTGACAGTGTCACCAATGCTTACGAAATTCGGAGATTCTGGATTTGGAGCGCGATAGAAAGTCCCTACCATTGGAGAGCGGGCAACAAAACCGGTGTCGACAGCAGGCGCCTCATTCACTGGTGAAGCAGCGGGCGCTGAATTGGCTGTGGGTGCTTGCATCACTGGCGCTGGATGATTTGCATAAACCACTTGACCAGATGGCGCTGAAGATCCGGCATTAACAATGCGCACGCGGTCTTCACCTTCGTTAACCTCTAATTCAGAAATGCCTGACTCAGAGACTAGGTCGATCAAGGTTTTTAGTTTTCTCAAATCCATACGAGTGCTTCCTCTCTTGTAATTCTTTAATTAAGCTGATTTTTGTAAACGGGCAATAGCTGCTTGCAATGCCAATTCATATCCAATTGCTCCGAGACCACAAATCACACCTGTAGCAATGTCAGATAAATAGGAATGTTTGCGGAATTCTTCTCGCTGATGAATGTTAGACAGATGGATTTCCACGAATGGGATTGCCACTCCAGCCAAGACATCACGTAGCGCAACGCTGGTGTGGGTAAAAGCCCCTGGATTGATGATGATGAAATCAACCCCATCTTGTTTTGCTTTTTGAATGCGATCAATGAGTTCGCCTTCATGATTACTTTGATAAGTGCTCAAATCTACTGATTGGGCTTTAGCCAGACCTTCTAGTTTTCGATGAATGTCTTCGAGGGTGGTTTTTCCATAAACCTCAGGTTCACGGCTTCCCAATAGATTAAGGTTTGGACCTTGAATTACGAGAATTGAAGCTTTTTTCGACATAGATCCCTATTTTTAGAGGCAGTTAGGTGTTAATTGCTTAATTGGGCTGTTACTTACCTGAATCACTCATTTGCTTCACTTGCTATGAGGGGAAGTATACATTCCCAGCGGGACTAACAGATTAAAAAACAAATGAAAAAGTGGATTTTTCTAGAAATTTAAAGGTAGTTATTAAAAAAGATGTGCTTAAATGCCTAAAATTTAAGCAAAATGGATCAAAGGATTTCCCTCTAAAATTCAGCAAAATATCTTAAAAGGCAGATTTAATTGCTTTTCTGAGCTCTTCTTCGCTTATCTTTCCCAATTTGGTGTAGATAGCCTTGCCTTTGGTGTTAATAATCACTGTGTAAGGGAGGGCGCCTTGACTATTTCCCATTTGTTTGGAGAGATTACTACCCTCCAGACCACCAATCACAATTGGATAGGAAACAGGGGTGCTTTTCAGAAATTCACGAATATTAGAAGGTGAATCAATGCCAATGCCGACAAATAGGACATTTTGCTGCAGAAATTCCTGCTGAAGAAGGTCTAAGGTGGGCATTTCTTCTACACAAGGAGGGCACCAGGAGGCCCAAAAGTTCACAACTAAGACTTTTCCCTGCCATTCAGTCGAATTCACTGGTTTTCCATCTGGCGATTGCCAGGAATTGGCAAAAAAGGCTTTTATGGAGGGATCATTTGCGAGACCAGTTTTGGAAATCCACTGCGAAGTCAGGGCGCCCCCGAGCAATGCGAGCAGACTAATTACGACGATGATGAGCCATTGTCTTCGGTTCATTGCAACTCCTTCGCTAAAATTCGCAGATGCATATACATATCTTGGGCATTTGCGGTACTTTCATGGGCGGCATAGCCGCAATCGCTCGGCAAGCCGGACATCGTGTTACTGGTTGCGACGCTAACGTCTATCCACCAATGAGTACTCAGCTTGAGGCTCAAGGCATCGAACTGATTGAGGGATTTTCGCCAGATCAATTATTGCAGTTTGAGACGATGCCTGATTTATTTGTTATCGGCAATGTGGTTTCTCGGGGCAATCCATTGATGGAGGCCATTCTGAATCAAGGTCTTCCTTATATCTCTGGACCGCAGTGGTTGGGCGAACAGGTTTTATACGGCAGACACGTCTTAGCAGTAGCTGGCACACATGGTAAGACCACTACATCGGCCATGCTCACATGGATTCTAGAATTTAATGGTTACAAACCAGGTTATTTGATTGGCGGTGTGCCTCTGAATTTCACCGTATCTGCACGCTTAGGTGAGAGTCAGTATTTTGTGATTGAAGCAGATGAATACGATACGGCGTTTTTTGATAAGCGCAGTAAGTTTGTTCACTACAGACCACGCACTGCATTGCTCAACAATTTGGAATTTGATCATGCCGATATTTTTGCGGATCTCGCAGCAATTGAAACTCAGTTTCATCATTTAGTTCGGACCGTACCTGGCGATGGCTTGTTAGTTGTGAATGCTGAGGAGCCTGCTTTAGAGCGGGTAGTTACACGAGGTGCTTGGGCACCGGTTGAGCGTTTTGGGCACGACCTTACCAATGAGTGGTCTTTGATTTCTCAAGAAGGGGATGGCTTCATTGTCAACAAGTCTGGTAAAGCGGTGGCTAGTGTGAAGTGGGCTGGAGATTCTGGGGTGATGGGACGCCATAATCAACTCAATGCCTTGGCTGCCATTGCTTCAGCCAATCACATTGGCATTTCTCCTACAGATTCAGCGCTGGCCTTGGCTGAATTTAAAAATGTAAAACGTCGCTTAGAAACGATTGGCGTTGCAAATAACATCACGGTGTATGACGACTTTGCGCACCACCCAACTGCTATCACTACTACGGTAGATGGTTTGCGTCGTCGCGTGGGCAGTGCCCGAATTTTGGCTGTCTTGGAACCCCGATCGAATACGATGAAGCTTGGGGTAATGAAAGCCCAATTACCGTTAAGCCTGCAAGCGGCTGATAAGGTATTCGCTTATGGTGCCAATGCTGGTAAAGAATCTTTAGGCTGGGATTTAGAGGAGGTGTTATCACCACTCAATACCCCAGAGCAAGCTAAGGCGCAAGCTTTTGATGATCTGGAGACTTTAGTCAAGGCTGTCGCAAACGAGGCAAAGCCTGGTGATCACATCCTAGTGATGAGTAATGGCGGATTTGGTGGGGTGCATCAAAAAATATTACAGGCCATTGCGGTCTAATAGACGTAAATAGAGGGTAAAAAAATGGGCAACAGACTAAAAGACAAAGTGGCAATCATTACAGGAGCTGCCAAGGGAATCGGTTTTGCTACGGCTCAGCGTTTTGGGCAAGAGGGTGCAAAAGTGATCGTTGCCGATATCAATTTAGAGGCTGTAAAAGGCGCTGCTGCACAGGTTCCGAATGCGGAAGCGTATGCAATGAATGTGACTGATCGTGCGAGCATTCAGGCAGTAGTAGATGAAGTAATGCAAAAACATGGTCGCATTGATATCTTAATTAATAACGCTGGGATCACTCAGGATGCGCGTTTAGTAAACATGACTGAGGCGCAGTTTGATAGCGTGATCGATGTCAATCTAAAAGGGGTCTTCAACTGCACACAGTTGATAGTTCCTCATATGCTCAAAGCTGGATCGGGCGCCATCGTTAACGCATCCAGCGTGGTTGGGATATACGGTAATTTTGGTCAAACTAATTACTCAGCTACGAAGTTTGGCGTTATTGGCTTTACAAAAACTTGGGCGCGCGAGCTCGGGTCAAAAGGCATTCGTGTCAATGCCGTTTGTCCAGGATTTATTGCGACCGAGATGGTAAAAGCCATGCCAGAAAATATTTTGCAGGATATCGAAAGGCGCAGTTGGCTTGGACGTCTAGGCACCCCTGAGGAAATGGCTAATGTCTATTTATTTCTGGCTAGCGATGAGGCTAGCTATGTCAATGGAGTCGCTTTAGAGGCTAGCGGCGGGATCTCCCTCTGAGCATGAACCTTTTATACGAAGAGGGCGGCGATATCAAAATCGCTACAGTGCAGTCTGCATCTGGTTCAGGCGATACGGAGTCATGGCAAGCAACTAGTCTCTCTGGCAAGAAAATCAAACTAAAAGCTAAGGAAGTTTGGTTGCGCTTTGAAAAACCAGAGGCCCAAGCCGTAATGGATGAGGCCAACACCTTGTCGAAAGAGATTGATCTTCAGTTGCTTTGGGACTGCGCACCAGATGAAGAGTTTGGTTTGGTTGATGTGTCCCTGGAATATTTTGGCGCGCAGGCCACCATTCCACAGCAGGTTTCCTTGGCAATTGCTTTACAAGGTGCTCCGGTATTTTTTCGCCGCAAGGGCCGTGGCCGCTTTCAACGAGCACCCCTGGAACAGTTGCAGGCGGGGTTAGCTGCACTAGAGCGTAAACAAAAAGAAATAGAGCAACAGACTGTTTGGCAAAAAGAGTTAGTCATGGGCGCTTGTCCAGAGGCCCTCAAGTCATCTGCTAAACAGCTATTGTTTTCCCCAGATAAAAATACTTCTGCGTACAAGGCTTTGATCGCTGCCTGCACTGAGACAGGGGAATCCCCAGCTCAACTAATGATTCGTTGTGGTGCGATTGACTCGCCATTGGCCTATCACCAAGGTCTGTTTTTAAAGTCTCACTTCCCTAGCGGAGCTGCCCACAATGAAGGCCTTGGAGTTGATCCAACTGCATATGCTGCTGCGATTGCAGAGCTTCCAATAGCTGAAGTGCAAGCCTTTTCTATCGATGACTCTGGTACTACAGAGATTGATGATGCTTTATCGGTTACTGATTTAGCTGGTGGTGGTCATCGGATCGGTATTCATATTGCAGCACCTGGCTTGGCAATTAGCAAAGATGATCCTTTGGATCAGGTAGCGCGTAGCCGCATGTCTACAGTGTATTTTCCGGGCGACAAAATTACGATGTTGCCAGATTCCGTCATTGAACTGTTCTCCTTAGATGCGGGCGCTTCTCGCCCCGCACTTTCAATCTATGTGGAGATTGATGCTGAAGGGGTGCTGGATCGAGATTCCTTGCTGATGCGAGCCGAGATGGTGCCAATAGCGGCCAATCTACGACTGGAGGATATTGAGCATCAGGTTAGTGATGAAAGTTTGGCTGATGAGGCCGCTAGCTATCCCTATCGCAAAGAGCTAGGAGTTTTATGGAAAGCCGCTAAATATCTTCATGCTGGTCGACAAGAAAAGCGGATTGCAAATGGGCTTCGTGCCGAGCAACTGGGGTTAATTGACCCGAATGCCCTTGCAAGAGATTTTCATTTTCAGATACAAGATCTAGATGGATCCGTGCGTGTGGAGATCGTGCCGCGTCAACGGGGCTCTATTCTCGATACGATTGTTGCGGAGTGGATGATTTTTTGTAATAGCGCTTCCGGTCAACTGTTGGCTGATCATGGCCTACCCGGTCTGTTTAGAACTCAGAAGGGTTGGGGTCCTTTGCGCACACGGATGCAAACCACCCCAGGGCCTCATGAGGGCCTCGGTTTGGATTACTACGCTTGGTGTACTTCTCCGCTACGACGCTATTCTGATTTAGTGAATCAGTGGCAACTCATTGCTTTGGCCAAACATGGGGTTACAGCCAAGATGGTCGCGCCATTTCCGCCGCGCGATGCCACTCTGATGGGTATTGCTGCTGACTTTGAATCTTGTTATCAGACTTATGGGGAATACCAAGACAGATTGGAGAAATACTGGTGCTTACAATGGATTTCTCAAGATGGAGGATCTAAGAATGTGTATGTGCGCCATCTAAAAGAAGGTATGTCTAGACTGGAATTGATTCCCTTGCATCTGCCCATTCCGGAACTGGCCAGCCAGCCACGCATGACGCGGGCTGAAGTAGTGGTTGCTGATATTGATTTATTGCAATTGAGTGCTGCAGTTAGGGTGCTTGAAATTGAAGCGAAGCTTGAGCCTCCTCAAAATACTGTCGAAGATAGTTTGATACCTTCGCAGGGCGCCGAAGAAAATGACAGCGCAGATGAAGTCAAATGAATTGGTCCCGTCTGAGAAATTAGGCAAAGCCATTCCCTATCTTCAAAGAGCTTGGCGTCGCCATCCTTTTTGGTTGGCGCTTTGTGCTTCACTTTTCATTCATGCTCTTTTTCTCTCTATTCGTTGGGGATTTGGTGAAATACAAAGTCGTCGCCTCAATACGCCTTTAAGCGTGGTGCTAGTGAACGCCACCAACAAATTACCTCCTAAGCAAGCAAATAAATTGGCTCAAGCTGATTTGCAGGGTGGCGGCAATACAGAGGACCAAGATGCTACTGCTTTGCACCGCGCAAGGTTGGGGGCAGAAGCACGCCTTGAAGTCTTAGAGAAGCAACAGAAACAAATGTTAGCCAAACTTGATGAGCAGCGAGCTCGCGCAGGTGGACGCAAAAGTGGGGAAGAGCAAAAAATTGCCCCTCAACTCAATTCTTTAGAGGCGGAGTTAGCAAAGCGTTTGCAGGCTAATGGCCGTGAGCCGCGCCGCAAGATATTAACGGGTACCAATGCAAAAGCAGTGAGCTTTGCACATTATTACGATGCTATGCGCCAAAAGATTGAAGCTTATGGAAGCGCTTTTTTCCCTCGAGCCAATGGCCGCCCCTTATATGGCAGCTTAGTCATCGTGGTGAGTGTAGATGCTCAAGGTCGAATTACGAGTAATGCGCAGGGTCAAGATGGCCTCTCCATTGGTCGTAGCTCCGGTAATCCCGAGTTAGATCGACAAGCGCTGGCAATCGTGCGTGCTTCAGCTCCATTTGGCCCATTTCCTTCCGAGATGCGCAACCAAATTGATGTGCTCGATTGGATTTCTACTTTTGAGTTCACCCGGGATGGTGCTGACCGCCTTGAGCTAAAGCAATAATATTTTTGAAATCAACTTCACGAATTCGCTTATTCTGTAGTCATCATGAGCTCGCTTAATTCTACTGATCTTCATACCGATCCCAGTCTTTACGCTGGTGTGGATGTGTATGCGGTTGCAGGTAATCCGATTTCTCATAGCAAGTCCCCTTCAATTCAGCAAGGTTTTGCGAAACAGGCAAAGCAAAAAATGCACTATGGCCGTTTACAACCTGATTTGCATTCTTTTGCCCAGACTGCGAAGACATTTTTTGCTGCTGGTGGTAAAGGTATGAATGTCACAGTCCCATTCAAGCTAGATGCACAGCTCTTTGCTGATGTATTAACACCCCGCGCTCAATTGGCTGGGGCGGTGAATACACTTTGGATTAAAGACGGCAAGATCTATGGCGACAACACAGATGGCGCTGGATTAGTCCGTGATTTATTGGCGCAAGGCATTGCTCTGCATGAGTCGAGAATATTGCTCTTGGGTGCTGGTGGGGCTGCGCGCGGTGTGATTGGTCCATTACTGGAGCAATCTCCGAAATGTTTAGTGATTGCCAATCGCTCTAGCGCAAAGGCAGATGAGCTGGTAAGCCTGTATGCCGATTTAGCAGCCTCTCAAGAGGTTGCCCTAGAATCGCGCACCTTAGCTGATCTTGAGGATTCAGCTGCAACACCCCATCCTTTTGATCTAGTTATTAATGCTACTGCAGCTGGTCTTCAAGACGCCTCCCCGTTAGCTGCAAAAGCAGTGAGTAATATCTTCGTGCCCAGTTCATTTGCCTATGACATGGTGTATGGGAAAACAACGCCCCTCATGCAGCAAGCCTTGCAAAGAGGCGCGCGAGTGAGTGATGGACTTGGCATGTTGGTAGAGCAAGCGGCCGATGCATTTTTGTTATGGCGGGGATCAGAGTTGGCTGCAGTCATAGACCCGCGTGCAATATTAGCCGAGTTACGTAGCTAACCTTTACGATGCGTTGGCTTATTTACGTAGTCAAATGTTTGCTTTGTGGTTTTCTGGCAATGCAGGCTTTCTTTGCGATTCAGATCGCTTTATGGACTACTTTAGATCCATCAAGCACGGCATTTCAGAGGGCGGAACGTTGGCGTTTATGCAGCTGGCACTGGTCTTGTCCTGTTTATTCAGAATGGGTCTCCTATAGCAAGATTTCAAATAATCTCAAACGTGCCGTTTTGGTGAGCGAAGACGACATCTTCTTCCAGCACAAGGGTGTGCGGGTGGAGGATATGCAAAAGGCTTGGGAAAAGAATCAACAAAAGACCCAGTCTGGGAGCAAACCAAAAACAGCCTTACGTGGGGGGTCAACGATTACTCAACAATTGGCTAAGAATTTATTTCTTTCTTCAGAACAAAACTATTTACGTAAAGGCCAGGAGCTCATCATTACAGGGCTTTTGGAGGTAACGCTTTCGAAGCAAAGACTCTTTGAGATTTATCTCAACTCAGTGGAATGGGGCGAAGGCATTTTTGGAGTAGGGGCAGCTTCACATTATTACTACGCAAGCACTCCCGCTTTATTAAATCGAGAGCAAGCTGCCGCCCTTGCCTCCGCTTTACCAGCCCCCAAGTGTTTTGATAAGCCGCAATATTGCCGTAAGGCGAATATTCACTTTCCAACCCGCCAAGATTTCATCTTAGAAAATATGGATCGAGTTGCTTTGACTCCTTATCCTAAGAGCCCTAAGTAGTAGTCCTAAGCAGCAGCCCTGAGGGCATCACGAGTACTTTGCGCCACCAATCGTGCCGCCTGTGCGAAATCATTGCCAGAGCTAGCGTATAAGATCGCTCTCGAGGAGTTAATGATCATTCCTGTGCCAGGGGCGTCTGCGATACTACCCGCTTTCACAGTGGCCTCAATATCACCGCCTTGAGCACCAATACCGGGGATCAGTAAAGGCATATTGCCGACGATTGCACGAACCTTTGCAATTTCTTCTGGGAAGGTAGCGCCAACCACTAGCCCAATCTGGCCGGAGCTATTCCACTGCCGTGCTGCTAGTTGGGCGATATGTAAATACAGTGGCTCTCCCTTGGGGCCAACATGCAGAAATTGCAAATCTGAACCGCCCGGATTAGAGGTACGGCAAAGAACGATGACGCCTTTACCAGGATGCTTTAAGTAGGGTTCAATCGTGTCAAAGCCCATGTATGGGTTTACGGTGACGGCATCAGCACCGTAACGCTCAAAAGCCTCTAGGGCATAGTGGTCGGCAGTGCTACCAATATCACCCCGCTTAGAGTCCAAAATAACAGGGATATGTGGGTACCGATCTTTCAGATGCTTGATTAGCTTTTCTAATTGAGCCTCAGCCCTTTGAGAGGCGAAGTAAGCAAATTGGGGTTTGAATGAACAAACCAAATCTGCAGTGGCATCAGCGATTTCACGGCAGAACTCAAAGATCCCCTCAGGTTTCCCTTGTAGAGCTGGGGGTAAGCGCTTAGGATCAGGGTCAAAGCCAACGCACAACATGCTGCCTTGAGAAGCCCATGCAGACTGGAGTTGCTGGGTAAAGGTATTTGAGCTTGGGTTCATTGGGTTTGGCTTATTTTAGTGAAACTGTCATGTTCTATAGGATAAACTAGCGCACATTCCTTAGGAGTTCACCATGATCAACTTGTTCGTCCTACAAAATGGCCGCCTCTCTCAAGAGCAAGTCGAAGATCGCAATGAATTGTTGCAATATGCCAATCCTATCTGGATTGATGTCGTTGATCCAGAAGAAGAAGAGCTTATTTGGATTAAAGAGGCATTTGGCGTGCTTTTGCCTGAGTTGGATGACTTGGGTGACTTAGAGGCCTCTGCGCGCTATTTTGAGGCGGATGATGGCCATCTCCATATTCGGACCGATTTCTTATTGGATGAAGAAGAGACTTCGCGTAACGTACGAGTCGCGTTTGTTCTTACTAAGCAAGTGCTCTTTTCGATTCATGATGAAGATTTACCAGTGTTCCGCTTGGTTCGCTTGCGTGCCCGTTTGCGTCCTGGCTCAGTAAGCAATGCAAAAGATGTACTTCTCGATTTATATTCCACTGATGCGGAGTACTCTGCTGATGCATTAGAAGAAGTGTATGAAAATCTTGAGCTCGCTGGAAAACGGGTGCTACAGGATGATATTAATGACGCTGATGCAGAGCAAGTTCTCGAGACAATTGCAAAAGAAGAGGATACCAACGGACGTATTCGTCGAAATGTGATGGATACCCGCAGAGCCTTATCTTTCTTGATGCGTAGCAAATTGTTATCTGACGAGCAACAGGAAGAGGCGCGCCAAATTTTGCGTGATATCGATTCTTTAGAAAACCACACAGCTTTCTTGTTCGATAAGATTAACTTCTTAATGGATGCGACAGTCGGTTTCATTAACTTGAACCAATCTAAGATTATCAAGATCTTCTCGGTGGTATCGGTTGCCTTAATGCCGCCTACCTTGTTGGCAAGTATTTGGGGTATGAACTATAAATACATGCCTGAATTGGATCTCAGTTGGGGTTATCCAATGGCAATTGGTGTAATGATTGTTTCAGCCATCATTCCTTTGTTTTACTTCTATCACAAAGGCTGGATGAAGTGAGTTCAAATACTGAGCGCTAGTGTGCACTCAGTAGTGTTAGCAACTCAGCCAAGACGTATTCAGTCGCCTGTTGGCGCACGGCTTGCCTATCCCCGCTAAATAGTTTGGTTTTGGTAAGGGTGACGAACTCACCTGCGGCAGTAGGTATGGTCCAGCCAAAACAAACGGTTCCAACTGGTTTGTCTGGAGATCCGCCTGTTGGCCCAGCAATGCCTGTAATGGAAGCACCTACATTTGCGCCTGCATTGCATTGAGCACCTGTGGCCATTGCTTTTGCCACTGGCTCACTCACTGCCCCGAAGGACTCTATCAGTTCCACTGAGACTCCTAAACACTCCGATTTAGCTTGATTACTATAGGTGATATAGCCACGCTCAAACCAATCACTCGACCCCGGCAATTCAGTCAAAGCAGCACAAACAAGCCCACCCGTGCAAGATTCAGCAAGTGCGATTGTCCAGCCCTTAGAAATGAGGCGCTTGGCAATCTCCTGAGTCAGATCAGCTAAATTCATGATGGTATGAAGATTTGTATTAAAGCCATTACTAGTAAAGTGAAAAATGCTGCCGCAAGGTCATCGACCATTATCCCAAAGCCACGCCAGACAATTTGAAAGATGCTTGAGGGCGCTTGATTATCTTCTTCAAGATTTTTAAAGTGGCGATCAATGAATCCAATCGGGCCAGGCTTAACGGCATCAAAAAAGCGAAAGAGACCGAAAGCAATTCCTTGCATCCAAATATTGACAGGCATGATCAAGAGAAGTACTAGCCAAAAGGCAATGATTTCATCCCACACAATGCCACCAAAATCTTTCTTACCCAATTCTTCACTCACATGGCCGCAGATCCAGCATCCCAAGACGATACCGCCACCGATGATCCACACAAAGTCTTCGGTGCTTAAAAAATACTCACCTATCAGAAAAGTTGCCCAAGCCCAGAGAGTGCCAACGGTACCTGGCGCTAGGGGGCTTAGGCCACTGCCAAACCCAAAGGCGATGGTACGACTGGCAGTTTGTCTAACCCACTGAAAAGTGGGTTTTGCATGTTCTGATTGATTAAAGTGATTCATGAAGCAAAGTGGTCAAAAGATTTGAGATAGGTTGCGGCTTCAGTATCACCAATGAGGCTACCGTCAGTTTTGAACAAGCGCACCGTTGCTTGAGAATTGTTCATCTCTATAGTTTGACCAATGCGTGTGATCGGTAAATTCAAATCCTTGCTAATGGCTTCAATGACATGACGTTGTGCAACTGGAGCGGTAAAGCAAATTTCATAATCATCTCCACCACAAGCTGCAAATTGATTTTGAATATCCTCAGCTTGTTTTTTGAGGATGGAAGATTTTGGAATGCGCTCCAAAAATATTTCTGCACTGACTTGGGATTGATTCAAGAGATGCTGAAGATCACCCAACAGACCATCCGAAACATCTAGTGCCGCACTCGCAATATTTCGCAGTCTGTATCCTAGATCAACCCTTGGTATTGGGTCGTGCATACGATGTTCAATATGTCTTAGGTCTGCTTCAGAAATAGCAATTTCATGACGCAGTGCAGCAAGAGTAAGTCTCGCATCACCCGTTGTTCCCGAAACCCAGATATCTTCCCCAGGTTTAGCCCCTGATCTACGAATGGCTTTTCCAGTTGGAATGCTGCCAAATGCAGTGATGGAAATGGTAAGTGGTCCTGCAGTCGTATCGCCCCCAATCAATGGGCATGAAAATGCATTTGCCATTGCAAAAAGACCCTTTGAAAAGGCCTCAAGCCATATCGGATCAGGCTGCGGTAAAGCAATAGCCAAGGTGAATCCCAATGGCCTCGCCCCCATTGCCGCAAGGTCTGAGAGGTTGACTGCTAGGGCTTTGCGGCCCAAGAGTGCTGGATTGGCATTGGAGAAAAAGTGCCTACCCTCAACCAGCATATCGCTAGTAATGGCAATTTCTTCCCCTGAAATTGGCTTGAGAAGGGCGCAATCATCGCCAATCCCTAAAGAGATGGTGTGATCGCTATTGGAGCGCATAGCCAGAGCCCCCGTTTTAAAAAAACGCTGGATTAAATCAAATTCACCGAGGGGGCTGGATTCAGAAAGCATGCCCCATTTTATGGCTCTTAGGAAGCCAGTGCTTGAGAGGAATAGAATTAGAGTCTTCAATAGGCCATACCAAAGAGTTCGCTGATGAGCAAAGAAAATAGTAAAGACCAACAAATTGCAGCCCTAAGAGAGGCCGCACTTCAATATCACGAGTTTCCAACTCCGGGCAAGATTGAGATTGCCCCCACCAAACAACTAACGAATCAACGCGATTTAGCACTTGCATACACTCCTGGTGTTGCAGCACCTTGTGAAGAGATTGTTAAAGATCCGGCCAATGCATTCAAGTACACCGCACGTGGAAATTTGGTTGGTGTGATTACAAACGGCACAGCCGTTTTAGGTTTGGGAAATATTGGGCCATTGGCAAGTAAACCAGTGATGGAAGGGAAGGCTGTTCTCTTTAAAAAATTCGCCGGCATTGATGTATTCGATATTGAAATAAACGAAAACGACCCTGAGAAATTGGTCGAAATTATTGCAGCACTGGAACCCACTTTTGGTGGTATTAATTTAGAAGACATTAAGGCACCAGACTGCTTTGTAGTCGAGCGTAAGTTACAGGCCCGCATGAAGATTCCAGTCTTCCATGATGACCAACACGGCACTGCCATTGTGGTTGCAGCAGCGATTCTGAATGGTTTGAAGGTGGTCGGTAAGGATGTGGGCAATGTGAAGTTGGTTACCTCTGGTGCTGGCGCTGCGGCTTTGGCATGCTTGGACTTACTGGTTGAACTTGGTATCCCCCGTAAAAATATTTGGGTGACGGATTTAGCAGGTGTCGCTTATAAAGGTCGTAAAGAGTTGATGGATCCCGAGAAGGAGCCATTCTGTCAAGAAACGGAACTGCGTACTTTAGATCAAGCGATTGAAGGCGCTGACATTTTCTTGGGCCTATCTGCTGGTGGTGTTCTAAAGCAAGACATGGTCAAGAAAATGGCCCCTATGCCATTGGTCTATGCATTGGCAAATCCAACCCCAGAAATCTTGCCTGAAGAAGTCAAAGCAGTTCGTCCAGATGCGGTAATGGCAACAGGTCGCACTGATTACCCTAATCAAGTAAACAATGTATTGTGCTTCCCCTTTATCTTCCGTGGTGCTTTGGATGTGGGCGCTACAACGATTACTCGTGGCATGGAAGTGGCGGCTGTGAAGGCGGTGGCGGAATTGGCACAAGCTGAGCAAAGCGAAGTAGTGACCTCCGTTTATGGCATCGAGAATTTATCATTTGGCCCAGAGTATTTAATTCCAAAACCATTTGATCCGCGTCTAATTACAGTCATTGCCCCTGCAGTTGCTAAAGCAGCAATGGATGATGGTGTTGCTACACGCCCCATTAAAGATTTCGAAGCTTATCGCAATCAGTTACAGCAATTTGTGTACCACTCTGGTACTTTGATGAAGCCGCTGTTTAGCATTGCTAAGCGTGTACCAGCAAATCAAAAGCGTATCGTCTTTGCCGAAGGTGAAGATGAGCGCGTATTGCGCGCCGTACAAATTATTATTGATGAGCACCTAGCTACTCCAATCCTAATCGGTCGCCCGGCTGTGATTGAGCATCGGATAGACAAGTTTGGCTTGCGCATGAAGGCTGGGGACGATTTTGAGATCGTGAATCCAGAGAATGACCCCCGCTTCCGTGATTTTTGGCAAACCTATTTAGGTCTGACTGAGCGTAAGGGTGTTACAGAATCTTTTGCTAAATTGGAGATGCGCCGTCGCAATAGCTTGATTGGAGCAATCATGATCAATAAAGGCATGGCCGATGGCAT
Source organism: uncultured beta proteobacterium (assembly GCA_903843315.1). Taxonomy (GTDB): domain Bacteria; phylum Pseudomonadota; class Gammaproteobacteria; order Burkholderiales; family Burkholderiaceae; genus Polynucleobacter. Next base: position 6,135 of record CAIMPQ010000046.1, on the reverse strand, counting down.
GATTTGCGGAACTGTTGGTAATTCAGCGACACATTTGAAGTACGTTGATGAAGTTGTTGGTCATGAAGCTGGTGCCAATGTGTATGGCGCCATGTCAGGACTCATTCTTCCAGGCCGCCAAGTGTTTTTGGTGGATACCCACATTAATATTGATCCAAGTGCCTGCGAGTTAGCCGAATTGACTTTGATGGCCGCTAAAGAAATGCGTAAGTTGGGGTTGGTGCCAAAAGTAGCGCTCCTCTCGCACTCTAATTTTGGTTCAAGCAATGCCCCTTCTGCGATCAAAATGCGCGAAGTGTTGGCATTAATACAAAAAGCTGATCCAAGCTTAGAAGTGGATGGTGAAATGCATGGTGATAGCGCTTTGGATGGAAGCATTCGTGCCGGTGCAGTCACTTCATCCCCATTAAAGGGCGATGCAAACTTGTTGGTGCTGCCCAATATTGATGCGGCTAACATTTCTTATAACCTGTTAAAAACTGCAGCAGGTAACGGGATTGCAATCGGACCACTCTTGTTAGGCGTGGCCAAGCCAATCCATATCCTGACTCCAGCGGCTACAGTGCGCCGGATCGTGAATGTGACTACTTTGGCGGTGGTTGAGGCAGCTAGTGATGCGAGAGGGATCTCTTAAGCTCCTTTTCATCAATGTAAGTTAGCGATAGCTTACATTTATTATTCTTATATAAATCAATGGTTTATATAAAATGCACTGTATTTGGGCTTGATTTGATGGCGTGTTAAGGGTAACCTAGCACACATCATGAATAATCGCTCTGAAAACAACAGTACAGCAAGCTTCGAAGAACATAGCCGTGCTGAAAGTTGGGATAGCAATGACCGACTAGAAACCGAATCATCTGCTGCCAATATTTATGCTCAGGGCGGCTTATCTCGTTTACAAACCTATGCAGCAAATCAAGTTTCGGGGAAAAAAGTGACAGCTTCTTGGCGTGCCGCTTTGGCCGTTCGTGACGCCGGACCGCCGGCAATGTTGCGCAGTGTGCGCACGAACATCGTGCAATCGATTCGCGCTTTCCGCACTCCAGATTTACAGGAAGCGGCTACTGAGCTGGGTCAACATTTTATTTATGCAAACTGCGCAAATGCGATGACCAAAGGCGAAGTTTTAGAGTGTATTGCGATTGCTTACTCATTCACAAAACAACAGGCAAAGAATTTCGATCCTTTGTTAGATGCTTTGACGACGACCATTGATAAGACTGGTCCGCAACCCGGATTTGTTGTGGTTCTTGAGGGCTTACCTTGCACTCAGAAGTTTGACAAAGAAGCGCGCGAAACCTTGTTAGATGTTTTCCGTGACGCAGTCGATTTTTGGGCTGAGCGCCGCACTCCTTATCGTGTCTTCTATTCTTTTGCTTGATAGTTAAGCCTAGAAGCCCCTGAAATCGCCTCTACTTGAGGCGATTTTGCATTTCAGGGTTCCAAATACTGTGTACAGTCGTAATGGCAACGAGGCCGGCTGTTTCAGTTCTGAGCACACGCTCACCTAGGGAAACAATTTGATAGCCCGCAGCTTCTGCTAAAGCCTCCTCTTCGGGTGAGTGACCCCCTTCAGGCCCAATCATCAAAACAATATCTTGAGGGCCGCTCTCTGCTAAAACGGAATACATCGTTTTTGAGGCATCTGGGCTCAGGAGAAGTTTTAAAGCTGGCTTAGAGCTCGCCTTGAGGTAGGACTCAAAAGTTTGAATGGGTTCAAGGGTGGCAAATACGGTTCGATCACATTGTTCACACGCCGCTTGGATAATTCCTTCCCAATGCGCCAGGCGCTTTTGAGCGCGGTCTTGATCACTTGTACGGGTGAGTTTCAAGATGGAACGTTCACATTGCATGGGCACGATGATTTGGGCGCCGGTTTCAACCGCTTTCTCAACGATCCAATCCATTTTGTCACCACCAGCTAAGCCTTGGGCCAAAGTTATGGCATAAGAGGTCTCACGATGGGTGTCTAGGCGGATGTCATTGAGTTCGACCTGACCTATTTTTCCGCTGAATGAGAGAAGTTTTGCCTGGGCTACCTGGCCTTTTCCGTCAAATACCAGGAAAGATTCCCCGATCTGGATGCGACGCACGCGTAGGTGGTGGGCTGCCTCAGGGGTGAGGGAAGTTGGCTTTTGGGATTCCCATGGGCTGGGAAGATAAAATTGAGGCATTACTGAAATGTAGCCGATTTATTTTTTCTTGAGACCAAATTTACGATGTCAAATCTTCAAATTCGCATGGCCGATGCCATTCGTCATTTATCCATGGATGCGGTTCAACAGGCCAACTCTGGTCATCCGGGAATGCCGATGGGAATGGCAGATATTGCCGTTGCACTTTGGGGTGATCACCTAAAGCATAACCCTAGCGATCCTCATTGGATAAATCGGGATCGTTTTGTTTTATCCAATGGTCATGGCTCGATGTTGCTGTATTCACTCTTGCATCTATCTGGTTATGACTTGCCCATTGAGGAATTAAAAAAATTCCGTCAATTGCATAGCAAAACCCCTGGCCATCCTGAGTATGGAATTACGCCTGGTGTGGAAACTACTACCGGTCCATTGGGTCAAGGAATTTCCAATGCGGTAGGTATGGCACTTGCGGAGAAATTACTCGCAGAAGAATTTAATCGTCCGGGTCACAACATCGTTGATCACTACACCTATGCTTTTCTAGGTGATGGTTGTTTGATGGAGGGTATCAGTCATGAAGTCTGTTCATTAGCTGGTACTTTAAAGCTAAATAAGTTGATTGCGTTCTGGGATGACAACGGCATCTCAATTGATGGCAAAGTGATTTCATGGTTTAACGAAGATACGCCGAAGCGCTTTGAGGCTTATAACTGGAATGTGATTCGTGATGTAGATGGCCACAATGCTGAGGCTGTATCAGTTGCCATCGCTAAGGCCAAAAAGAGTGCTAAGCCAACATTGATTTGCTGCAAGACTGCCATTGGCAAAGGCTCGCCCAATATGGCCGGCAGCGATAAGGTGCATGGTTCGCCTTTAGGTGCTGCTGAAATTGCCGAAACCCGCGTTGCTTTGAACTGGCCTTATGCACCATTTGAAATTCCGAAAGATATTTATACCGCCTGGGATTTTAAAAAGCGAGGTCAAGCCGCTGAGCACGAATGGAATAAAGAATTCCAGAAATATAAAAACAAATATCCAGAGCTCGCCTCTGAATTGCAACGACGCATGCAAGGGGATTTATCAAAAGATTTTTCAACCACTCTAGATGCGTACTTAAAAACCTGCCAATCTAAGGCCGAGACAATCGCTACGCGTAAAGCCAGTCAAAATGCAATCGAAGCATTAGCGCCTGCTTTGCCAGAATTTATGGGCGGCTCTGCTGACTTAACAGGATCTAACTTAACCAATTGGTCAAGCTGTAAACCAGTGCGCGGTAATCAATGGGGCAACCACATTAATTATGGTGTGCGTGAGTTTGGTATGAGCGCCATCATGAATGGGATTGCTCTGCATGGCGGCTACATTCCATTTGGTGGCACCTTCTTAACCTTCTCAGACTACAGCCGCAATGCTTTGCGGATGGCGGCATTGATGAAGTTGCGTAGCATCTTTGTTTTTACCCATGACTCTATTGGTCTTGGTGAAGATGGCCCAACCCATCAAGCTGTTGAGCATGTGGCTAGTTTGCGTCTGATCCCGAACCTGATGGTTTGGCGTCCTTGCGATACTACTGAGAGTGCTGTGGCCTGGGGAGCGGCTATAGAGCGTAAGAATGGCCCAAGCGCCCTCATCTTTAGTCGTCAGAATTGCCCGTTTGTTACACGCACCAATCAGCAAATCAAAGATATTGCCCGCGGTGCTTACGTCTTGCGTGACCCCAAATCGGGAAAGCTGGATGCAGTCATTATTGCGACCGGCTCGGAAATTGCTCTCGCATTGCAAACGGCGCAGCAGTTGGAAAAAGACGGCTTGGGAATTCGGGTGGTTTCGATGCCATCGACCACTGTTTTTGATCAGCAAGATTCGGCATACAAGGCAAAGGTATTGCCAGCTAATATTCCGCGCATCGCGGTTGAAGCAGGTGTGAGTGATTTCTGGTGGAAGTACGGTTGTGCGGCGGTACATGGTGTGGATACATTCGGTGAGTCAGCGCCTGCACCACAACTTTATGAATACTTTGGTTTAACAGCCGATCAAATTGCGAAAACCGTAAAGCAATGTATTGCCAAGAAATAAGTTCAATATTAGCAAGGGAAAATAAATGACAATTCGTGTCGCAATTAATGGTTATGGACGTATCGGTCGCATGGTATTGCGTGCCTTATATGAAGATCAGCTAAACGGCAAACCAAGACGGGATATGAAGATTGTGGCGATTAATGCCATGGGGGATATCGATATTAATGCCCATCTCACCCAATACGACTCTGCTCATGGCCGCTTCCCTGCTGAGGTCAAGGTTGATGGCGATTGCATGGTGGTGAATGGTGATCGCATCAAGATGTTCTCTACCCGTAATCCACTGGAGACTCCATGGGGCGAGTTGGGGGTAGATTTAGTTTTGGAGTGCTCAGGAAAATTTACCTCCAAAGAAAAAGCGATGGTGCATATACAGCAGGGCGCGCAGAAGGTATTAATTTCAGCCCCTGGTGAAAAAGATGTTGATGCCACGATCGTATATGGCGTTAATCAAAATGTATTAAAACCGGGCGATGTAGTTGTATCTAACGCCAGTTGTACTACTAACTGCTTAGCACCCCTGGTGAAGCCATTATTGGAAAAAATTGGCATTGAGTCCGGCTTGATGACAACGATTCATGCTTTTACTAACGACCAGGTTCTAACAGATGTGTATCACAAGGATATGCGCCGCGCGCGTTCGGCGGTTACCAGCATGATCCCGACGAAGACTGGCGCTGCAAAAGCAGTGGGTTTAGTGTTGCCAGCTTTGGCAGGGCGTTTTGATGGTTTTGCAATGCGTGTACCGGTAATCAATGTTTCTGTAGTGGATTTAACTTTTGCAGCGAGCCGTGCCACTAGCGTCGATGAAGTGAATTCAATTCTGAAGGCTGCTAGTGAGGGTGAGCTCAAAGGTATTTTGGGTTTCAATACCTTGCCACTCGTATCAATCGACTTTAACCACGATCCTCGCCCAAGTATTTATGACGCCTCTCAAACCCGGGTTTCTGCTGACGGTAAGCTGGTCAAAGTATTGGCTTGGTATGACAACGAGTGGGGATATTCAGTGCAAATGCTGAATGCTGCCGAAGCATTAATGGCTGTGAAGTAATTAAAAGTCAATAACAGGCAATAAAAGTAGTTAAAAGCGCTTATATTTTAATCTTTAGGATTTAAATTTAATAAAAAAGACCTCAATTTGAGGTCTTTTTAAAGCCCTTAAACGTACTTATTTCTGTTTATTTCGGCAGTTTTTCTTCTGGCAGTGACCATACATCGCTAAAGAGTGCTCTTGAAGCTTAAATCCGAGGTTTTTAGCAATATCTCGTTGCCTTTTTTCAATGGCTTCATCAACAAACTCTTCCACATGACCGCAATCTAGACAAACCAGGTGGTCATGATGCTGACCTTCGTTTAACTCATAAATGGCCCTACTGTCACCCTTGCTCGACTCAAAGTGGCTTCTCAATAGAAGCCCGGCTTGCTCAAATTGGGTGAGGACACGGTAAACCGTAGCGAGCCCGATTTCCTGATCATCTTTGGCTAAAGCCATAAAGACGTCTTCGGCGCTAAAGTGGGTGCCCCCATTTTGATGAAAAAAATCCAGAATTTTCATGCGCGGGCCAGTAGCTTTTAGGCCAATATCACGCAAATCTGCAGGAGTAGGGTTTTGGGTCGTATTCATGGCTTTGGGAGCTAAAATCAATGTCTTAATGATACGGCCAGACATGCAAAATTGCCTTGAACTTTTTAGTCGTTTTTTGAACCCTGTTTCTAGGGGGGTTTCCACAGCTCGAGTTGGGTTTTTGGTGGTCGCCTTGCTTGGTTTGCTCGGCTTAGGCGGATGCACTTCTGCTGTAAACGATACCCAGCGCGCTTGGATGAATAAGATTTTCCGGCCGTATGTTCCAGATACCGTTCAGGGAAACTTTATTTCAAGCGAGCAATACTCCAAATTACAAGTAGGGCAGACTCG
>CAIMPQ010000045.1 GCA_903843315.1 uncultured beta proteobacterium | reverse complement strand
TCATACTTGACTATTGGCTCAAGGGGCAGCAAAGGCTCTGGGAGAACGGCAGCAAGAGCTGCAGGATCAGTCCGATAAGTCACGATCATGTACTCACGGTCTATAAATCGATAAGGTCCTGGAGGATAAGCAGGATTTGTCAGCGGCATTGCATAAGCAGTTTTTTTAATTGAAGCAATATCCATAAATAAGCTCTCTATAAATAAAAGTATTTGATTTAAAAGTAGTCAACTTCTCCCTGTAGGTTATAGCAAAGTTTGATTGACAGCAGAAATAAGTATTCACTATATTGACGATTAATGGTCAAAAAAAGATGGTCAAAAAAGGCAATATTGGGTATCTCTCTGCCATGAGATTCTGCCGGCATTAAAGCAGCTATTGAATCCGTTAGATCCGAACTCTAAGGAGTTTTGGTGCAGTCACTCTCGTCCGCACCCCAGAAGCTCCAAAACCCACCTTTAGATAGCTTTATCTTTAGTTCAGTTTTATATAAAACTATCGCAAAAAGGCGGAATATCCTCAAGTTTCTAAGGCTATACTGAGCCTGCTTTTTATAAAAATATAGCGCAACTTAATCTATATGTTGCTTGAGACTACCTACTTCTAATAAGGTTGAAGATGAAAAAATATTTACTAAGCATTCTCTTATCTACCCTCCCCCTTGCTTCTTTCGCTGCTTGCCAAGGAGCTCAGCAACCATTAGTTATTGCTGGTGAAAATATTTGTGGAACTATCGCCTCTACTTCGCCAAAGGGTGAAATTTCGATAAGCATGCCTGCAGGACCAGGTTCGGAGTTATATCTGCTCCACCAAAATAAATTAAATAAACTATCTCCAGGGATATTTAAGAACTATGTGGATAGCCTTAAAAAAGATGAAATTCCTTCAGGAGTCTCTCACGCAATTCGATCGATAAAATTCTCCCCAAGTAGTCTTCCACAGTACGCTAATAAAACATTTAGCTGCGCAACTCCGCGCATCATTGAGACACCTAAAGGGGATATTTCTAAGGCAGTCCTATCAATACCAAATTGTGTAGTTGCTGCACAGTAAATCTTAACTGACCCACTACCATTACTAAGCCTCGCTCTGCGGGGCTTTTTCTTTGTGGAAATTTTTTGTGTAGCCTTAACGCTAGCCCCCTAAATTTGACTATCCCGGCTCACCGGCACATTAGGGCTTAATTTTAATAAACGCCTTAAGAGGATTCTCATTGTTCTCCATGACCCAGCTCGGTTTACGAAGCGAATAAAGCACGATAGGGGTAGCAATAAAAATAATGCTTCCCACAATCAGAATAGCAACATAGGTGGCTGGGTTTCCAACCGGGATTTGAGAAGGCGGAATGAGGGAAACATAGAAACCAAAAAGTGAACTAAATATTCCAACCCCATTACAAATCCAGAGCCCTACTTTTCCACCCGGAATTTGAAAGGGTCGTTCGATATTGGGCAATGCATAACGCAAATAAATACATGCGCTGAACATCATGATGTACATAATTAAATACAGCAAACTAGCCAATTGAGTCAGCATTTGGAATACTGCTTGAACACTAGGAAGTATCTTAAAAGTAATCACCAGAATAGTCACAATCAGGCCCATCAACAATAAGATGTTACGAGGGGCATTATGACTATTTACTTTATGAAATATGGGCGGTAAAAAGCCCGCTCTGCCTATACTCAACATTGCTACCGATGGTCCCGCTAACCAAACGATCAATTGTCCAGCGATACCCACTACTAACAGGGCTGCGATTACTGGGCTTGCCCAAGGCAGGCCATAAAAACGTAACAAGCTATCAAAAGCCATTAATAAGCTTTCTGTCAAATTAATTTGTGCAGCGGGTATCACAAAGCTAATAGGTAGAGTAGTCAATACAAATATACAAACAATAAAAAAGGTTGAGAACAGGATGGCTAAGGAATACGTTTTTTGAGGGTTTTTTGTATTCTCAATATGAACGAAGCTCATCTCCATCCCTGCATAATCCAGAAAAATAGCTGCGGCCAGTACTAAACCACTGAAGCCAGACATTTTTGGAATAAATTCACTCCATCCAACGCTAATCTGAATGGGATTTCCCTGAAAAAAATAAAGAAAGCCTAAAAAACTCAGAATTCCAGCAGGAATAATGGTGCCGATCAGTCCAAAAGTAATTGTTGTCCAAGTTGTCGATTTAAAGCCCCGCAGAGCTGCAAATATAGCTAGCCACAAAATCATGAGAATAACTATGGGAGCATAGTTTGAATTTGCTGCAATTTTGGAATCAGCAGCAAGATTAGGGTTGATAAAAACCAATGCTATCCACGCGAATGCCAGTGTGGTTGGAAAGAATATGGGGGCATTGACCCATTGCAAAAAAATAGCCACAAATCCCCACCTAGGTCCAAAGGCCTGCCCAACCCAGCGAAAAACGCCACCAGCATTAGGGTAGGTTGTACCAAGCTCAGCCGCAACGAAACAAATTGGAATCAAAAAGAAGAGTGCAGCAAATAGGTAATAGAAAATAGACGATAAACCATACTCCGCTTGTGATGCGAGTCCCGTGAGGTCAAATATCACAATCACATTAATGATTGCTAATGACAGAATCCCAATTTTGAATTTATGCGGATCGCTAGATTTAAGCATCAATTGTGAATATCAAATGACTTGGGTTTAGTAGTCTGAGCATTCTGAATAATTTGGGCGGTGGGTACACTCTCGTATTGCATGACAGTCATCATGCCATTAGCCTGGTGATATAAGATATGCCAATATTTTCAGCAAATACAATGCCGATAAATCCACCGGTTGCAAAGGTATCGCCATCACCTATCAATTGAACCGCTTCACGAGCCGTCATGACCTTTCCAGGCTTACCTTCGTGTAAGTGGCTAGTGGATGGGCGATGTTGCATAAGTCTCTCCGTTTTGGGAACTGCTTGAGTTAAAAACTTCTTGTAAGATTAGCCCATTATTCACGAAATTGAACGCTAGGTTTAAACGAGCTCCATCTCGCGAGATCTACCAACCACCATTAGGCATTCCATGACCAAATCGATTGAAATCCGCAAAATTGTCCCACCCGCGTTTGAGCAGGTGAATTTGGGTGAAAAAATTCTATGCTATCGCCCCATGAAACATGGCATGCCCAATTTAAGTATTGAGCAACAAAACGGTAAAGTCATTGCCCATAATTATGGTCATGGTGGCGGTGGCTGGACGCTTGGGCCAGGATCAACAAAGTACGTCAATTCATTATTGATTGATTCACCACTGGGTCAAGAGTTATTTGATAAATCCACTCCTATCGCCATTATTGGCGCTGGCTTAGTTGGGCTATTTACTGCTTACGATTTAGTCAAGCGGGGCTATAGCAATATCACTATCTATGCCGAAAAGATAGACTCCTTGGCCTCTCATTACGCCGGTGGCTTGTTAGCGCCTGTCTCAATGGATAACGACCATGCTATGCAACCTATCATTGACCAAATTGGTATTGATGCCTATCGCTTTTATGATGATGTCGCTAGAAACAAAAATAATGACTTCAAGCAAGGTGCTCGCTTAGTTCCGAGCTATTTCAATAGCCGGGAAGATTCTGGACTGGAGGCCTATGTAGGCAAGGTTATGAACCCCGCCAAAGAAGTGATTTTGGATTTTTGTAATGGCACGACCCGGAAGATGGTGGTGTATGACGATGGTATCTTTATGAATACGGCCTTACTCATGGCCGAGTTACATGACTTCATTAATACACATCACATCAAAATTGTCCTGGGGAAAATTACCTCATTTGAGCAGCTAGAGCAAAAGTTTATTTTTAACTGTAGCGGTCTTGGTGCGGTTGAATTAGCAAAGGACGCCACCCTAGTTCCGGTTCAGGGGCATTTGATTATGTTAAAAAATCAAGTTCCCAAAAACATGAACTACATGATTTTGGTTTACTTCGGTGAAGGCAAAACCGAAGCGAATCAAAAAGTAAAACGGTCTTTTTATATTTTCCCGAAACATTTACCCGATTCTGCGCCACAGGATATTGGGGTGATTGGGGGCACCTTTATTGAAGGGGGTAGCCCTGAAAAGCCTAACCTGAACGAATATGACTCGATGATTGATGAAGCAAATGCTTTTTTTGGTCTTAAATAAGCAGGTAAAAAAGTTTAATTCACCCCAATTACCTTACTCAATCTGTCCAGGTGGGGTATTTTTGCATCACCGAATGGAATAGCTCTGATTTAATCTGTTGATCTAACCATTTTTGAATTGATGGGAATGGCAGTTCATCAAACTGTTCTGGGTTGACCATTGCAAACTGCCTGATAAATGGAAAAATAGCGACGTCCACCCAAGTCATGTTATTACCCAATAAATACAGATTGGTCTGCAAAGCAGCTTCCATTGGTAATAGCATCAGCTCATTTACAGCTCTAAGAACCTCTTCTGACTTGAGGTCTGGGTACCTTTTTGGATATTTGTATTGATCTAACAAGATCTTGAATGGGCCGTCATTTTTTTCAATCCAAGCCTGCGCAATCGAGTCATCAACCAAACCCCAACCATCTGGATCAGACTTCGCTAATGCCCAACGCATAATATCCAGACTTTGTTCCAAGATGATGCCGTCGACGCACAACACTGGCACAGTGCCTTTGGGGGAGACTAACAACATCGATTGCGGCTTATTTCTGAGGTCAATCTCCCGGTGCTCAAGCTCAATACCTGCGTATTTCAGTGCCATACGAGCCCTCATGGCATAAGGGCATCTCCGGTATGAATACAAAATGGGCTTCGTCATCTAGATTCTCTTAAGTACTTTATCTTCAAAGCATTTTTGTCTATATATCAATTGTATGTTGCATAGGTTAATGCAATAAAAAACCACCCGAAGGTGGTTTTAAAGATCATGCAAGTGTTAATACCTAGCTTACTTACGGATCAAATCAATAAATTGCACATGGTCATTGATGTTCAGGAAGAATGTCGATGGATCATATGAGATATTGCCAGTCTTAGTGAATAAGAACATATAAGCCTTAACGCCGACAAAATCGCCAGCGCTATTCTTAGCATTGACATCGCAGACTACCATCCAACCAAAGTTAGCTGGCTTGTCGGCATTCTGTCTAGCCCATGCTTTTCTTGGAGGTGCACACTCTTTTTGTGCAGTTT
>CAIMPQ010000044.1 GCA_903843315.1 uncultured beta proteobacterium | reverse complement strand
TTCCCGGAAGCGCTCAAAGGTAAGTATCAGTGCTTTACTCAAGCAGATCTTACGAAACTCCGTGCTGCAGGCTACACAGAACCCTTCCTAAATGTAGAGCAGGGCGTAGGTCGCTATATTGAATGGTTAGAGGCTAATTCTAGTTTCTTGGCTAATCCCCTTTAGGCTTTCAATCAGCATCCTTTTCAGGGATTAGTTCTAAAGGCTTGGTAGTGTCTCTACTAAGAATGGCTAGCTCTTTTATGAGCTACTATATTGCTTATAAAAACTAGGGGATTTCTATGCGCAAACTCTCGCTAATTCCATCACTTATGCTGTGTTGCAGCATAGCTTTATTCGCTAATTCATCATCCGCAGTGCCAAGCAACGATGAGGTGGATATTGAAAATGTTAAGGCACCACCGAGGGACGTAAAAGATATTTTGCAAATCCTAAGTCAAACTCGTCAGGATCAAGTCCTTATAGACAAAGCGAAAAAGACGCTAGCAAAATCTCCACCATCAACAAATGATTCTAGTGCCCTTAATCACTACTACTATCAGCGTGCTGTTGCAGAAAATGTATTAGAAAATAGCAAAGAAGCGTTAGAAAATTATAAAAAAGCTGTGATTGATTACCCTAGTATCGATATGGCGATGCAACTAGATGAAAGAATGCAATATGCCCAGCAAGAGCAAAAAAGGGGTAACTTAGTACTTGCTAAAAAATTAGTAGAAGATACAAGGGCAATGATTCCCAATAATCTGAGTGGTTGGAAGATAAGCTCTGGGCAAACTATGGTCAGTATCTGTTTGCAAATGGGAGATTTTGATTGTGCAAATAAAGCACTTGCTACCCTTGAAGCGGATTACTCTAATCTCATCAGTGTAGCTAAAAATCCGAATTTTATTTATAGAACCAATTGGCAGTTGGGATATGAGCGGGCTCGTGGCAGAGTTTATATGTCAGAAGGCAAATTTGTTGAGGCGGAGAGGAGCTTCAGAAACGCTTTAGGCTTAAATAAAACAATTCTTGATAATGTCAAAGATAGCAATAAAGACGCATTAGATAATGAGGTCAGAGTGTTGCAGGATGTTGCTAGTACGCCAAGATACGCTTACGGTCAAAGGGCTGCTTTATATAACCAGTTGGCAAATGCTTTTTTAGGTCAGCGACGCTTGATGGATGCTGAATATTGGGCAAGAGAGTCAGTTGTACTGGCAATTAATCGTGAGGGTGTCAATTCTTCAGCTACCTGTTTTGCACTATTAACGCTATCAAAAGTTATTAGTGAGCAAGGACGTCAGGCTGAGGCGGTAATGTTATCTCAAGCAGCTCTCAAGGTTGCTATGCAGTCAACGAATTATTCTGCGTCTCCTTTGATTGCTACATCAAGGAAAGTCTTGGCCACATCTTTAGCTGCGGATGGTAAGTATGCTCAAGCAGATAAAGTCTTTAATGAGATGGTTGAAGGTCTTAAGGCTGATCCTGAGATTGCTTCGCGTTATCAATCTGGTGATTTAGATTGGGCCATTGCTTTAATTAAAACTGGCAAGGCAGCTCAAGCGACATCTATGACATCCGATATGCTATCTAAAGCTGGCGCACGCATGGAAAAATCTTCTCCTCGGTTGGCGATGATTCGAGCTTTTAATGCTTCAGCGCTTCAAGTTTCTGGTCAAGGCACTCAAGCACTAGCTGAATTTAAGCAATCCATTCCTACGCTAATTGACCAAGCGCGAAATGATTCAGAAAATGAAACTGCAACTATTCGGCAAACCCAAAGAATGACATTTGTTCTAGAGGAATATCTGGCATCACTTGCACAGCAAGCTAAGGTAGATCCTTCTGGCCCTGCAGCGGCTGAGGCATTCCAAATTGCTGATCTTGCACGCGGCAGTGGCGTTCAGCGTGCGCTCACTTCTAGTGCTGCCCGCGCCAATATTGCAGATCCTCAGTTGGCATCCCTTGCTCGTCGCGAGCAGGATTTGCAGCAACGGATTAATACGCTATCGGAACTCTTAACGGGTTTATTGTCTGCCCCTCCCGACCAACAGCTCCCCGCTGTTCAAGCAAAAATTAGAGCCGATATATCTGGATTCAAATCTCAGCGTGAGGATCTTAAGAAGGAGATTGAGCGTAAATATCCCGACTATGCTGAGTTAGTAGAGCCTAAGCCAGCATCAGTAGAGCGCACTCAAAAGGCGCTTAAGCCTGATGAAGTTTTAGTCTCTTGGTATTTTGGAGATAACGTGGGCTATGTTTGGGCTATTACCAAGGACAAGCCCGTGCAATTCGCTCAATTATCCGTAGGCCGCACTCAGATTGCCAAAGAAGTGGCTCAATTACGTAAGGCTTTAGATCCTGGCGTGGCCACAATTGATGAGATTCCTCCCTTTGATGTGGCACTTGCAAATCAGCTATATCAACAGGTACTCGCACCTGTACAGAGTGCGTTCGTCGGTAAAAAAGTGATGCTCACTGTGCCACATGCCGAGCTTGGACAGCTACCCCTATCACTACTAGTGACAAAACCAATTGCCCAGCCTGCCAAAGGTGGTGCTACACCATTTAGCAGTTATAAAACGGTTCCATGGTTAACTAGAGAAATTGCTGTTGCTCAATTACCTTCTGTAATTTCATTAACGGCCTTACGCTCGTTGCCTGTAGGTAATGCTAATCGTAAAAGCTTTATTGGTTTTGGTGACCCCTACTTCAGTAGTGAACAAGAAAAATCTGCCCAAAAGCAAGCAAAGACTACTCAACTTGCTACCAGAGGTATCCCATTATCCTTACGTAGTGCACCTAAGACATCTGGTGTGAGTTCCGCGGAGTTAGCATTACTTCCTCGCTTGCCCGATACCAGTTTAGAGCTGGAGGAGATTGGTAAAGCAATCGGCGCCGGTGATGGCGATATCTTCTTGCATAAACAAGCTTCGGTGAAGCAGGTAATGACTACTGATTTATCAAATCGCAAGGTAGTGATGTTTGCCACTCATGGATTAGTACCTGGTGAGCTCAATGGTTTGACACAACCAGCCCTAGCTTTGTCATCTCCAGATGTGACTGGTGATAAGGACGATGGTCTTCTCACGATGGATAAGGTGCTCACCCTGAAGTTGGACGCTGACTGGGTAGTACTCTCCGCTTGTAATACGGCAGCAGGAGAGGGTGCTGGTTCTGAAGCGGTTTCCGGTTTGGGTAGAGCCTTCTTCTTTGCTGGCGCTAAGGCACTCTTGGTATCCAACTGGCCTGTAGACTCAGTCGCCTCTAGAACGATGATGACGGACCTATTCAAGAATCAACAAAAGGCCCAGGGGACTAGTAAGGCTGAGCTTTTGAGACAGGCCATGCTCAATCAAATCGATCAAGGCGGCATGAAAGAGGGCGCCAATATGAAGTACGCTTACGCACACCCCTTATTCTGGGCCCCATTTGTGGTTGTTGGGGATTGATTTAAGATCTAATTTAGATTGTTTTTAATTATTTGAGGCTTTTATGAAACTAAGTCATGTATTGCTTGCCGCATCATTAGTTGCTTCTGCCCAACTGGGTGTTGCTGCATCCTTAATTAGTGCAAAAGAAGCGGCCTTACCACCCGCAGCTGGCACACTCGCTACTCGAGGTATCTCTCGCGGGCCAGCGATTAAGCTAGCTTCACCTGAGGCTGATACACCGGTGATGGCTCCATTTGATTTTAAGGTGACTTTTGAGCCACGCGGGGATGCCAAGATTGATCCAGGTTCAGTTAAGGTGGTTTATATGAAATCGCCTTTTGTGGATTTAACT
>CAIMPQ010000043.1 GCA_903843315.1 uncultured beta proteobacterium | reverse complement strand
TTTGAAGAGACTATTCAAGAGGCTTTAGGTCGCCCTGCTGAGTGTCCGCCTGCATTTAAAGACATTAAATCCAAACCGCAGCGCGTAGAAAATATTGATGCTGATGTTAATCAGATTAAAGCATTCATTACCACACATCTCAGTTAAATTAATATAGAAGCAATACATAGGCGCTATGACTAAGCCACCAATGTTGACTGCACAGCAGGCACTAGACCATTTACTCTCGCATGCTAAAGCAGTAGGTGAAAGCGAAAGCGTGGCTATGCAGGCCGCCCTAGGCCGCGTACTAGCGGAAAATGTAAATAGCTTGGTTGATGTGCCTCCACTCGATAACACGTCTATGGATGGCTATGCTGTTCGTACAGCAGATACCCAAAATTCCGGAAGTATTCTGAAAATTGCACAACGTATTCCGGCGGGATCGGTTGGAACTCAATTAGAGCCGGGTACTGTTGCCAGAATTTTCACAGGCGCACCAGTTCCTCCTGGTGCTGATGCCGTGGTGATGCAAGAAGACTGCGCCATTCCTGATGGAAGTGCTGATCAGGTCCAAGTCAATATAGTCCCAATATCAGGGCAGTGGATCCGTCGCCGGGGCGAAGATTTAACAACTGGTAAAACCGCTTTATCTGCGGGAACCTTTTTACGACCTCAAGAATTAGGCGTAGCTGCTTCTGCAGGTCTTACGCATTTGACTGTGAAGCGTCGAGTCAAAGTAGCCGCTTTCTTTACTGGTGATGAGTTGTCACTCCCTGGTGAGCCACTGAAACCAGGCGGCATCTACAACTCCAATCGCGATACTTTGTTGGCATGCCTTAAATCTCTAGGATGTGAGGCCACTGATTTAGGAATCGTTCCCGATCGCTTGGATGCAACTAAAGAAGCACTACGTACTGCCAGCAAAGACCACGATTTAATTATTACCTCTGGCGGGGTATCGGTTGGGGAAGAGGATCACATCAAGCCCGCAGTTACTTCTGAAGGAAGATTAGACCTGTGGCAGATTGCAATTAAGCCTGGTAAGCCTTTGGCTTTTGGTGCGGTCCGTAAATCAGCGGATCCCAAAGATGGAGAGGCGTGGTTTATTGGCCTGCCGGGTAACCCAGTTTCTAGCTTCGTGACTTTTCTATTATTTGTAAGGCCATTCATACTCAAACTGCAGGGACGTGAAGCAGGACAAGCACAGTCTTATTACCTGCGCGCAGATTTTGACTGGTTAAAGGCTGATCGACGTAATGAGTTCTTGCGGGTGAAACTCAATAGCAAAGGCGGCTTGGATTTATTCCCCAATCAGAGTTCTGGCGTTCTGACGAGTGCCTCTTGGGGGGATGGTTTAGTTGATTGCCCACCAAATCAGGTAATTCAAGCTGGTGACCTGGTGAAGTACATTCCTTTTGATGCGCTTCTGAAGTAATCAGTTTACGATTAGCCCATGAAACTGGAATTACGATTCTTCGCCTCTCTGCGTGAAGCCCTTGGTGTTTCGCAGGAGAGCATTACTATTCCTGTGTCAATTAAAACGATTGCTGATCTGAGGGCTCATCTGGTAGAACGGGGAGAGCCTTGGTCTGAAGTCTTAGCGGGTCGCAATGTTTTACGTTGCGCCTTAAATCATCACATGGTTGATGCCAGTACGCTCCTCCAGGATGGCGCCGAAGTTGCTTTCTTTCCGCCAGTGACGGGGGGCTGATATGCCAAATTCCTTGATACGCATTCAAAAAACCGATTTTGATGTCAGTGCTGAATTAGCAGCGCTACGCAAAGGCGATCCAAGAGTTGGTGCAGTAGTGACTTTCTTGGGCACTGTGCGTGATATGAATGATGGTAGTCAAGTCAAAGGAATGACGCTCGAGCATTATCCTGGCATGACTGAAAAGGCCTTGGAAGACATTATTTCGCAAGCGAATACACGTTGGGATATCTATCAAACTTTGGTGATTCATCGTGTTGGTCCCTTGTTACCTGAAGATCAAATTGTGATGGTTGCTGTAACGAGCGCCCATCGTGGTGAAGCCTTTTCTGCATGTGAATTTATCATGGATTACCTCAAGACGGCCGCACCATTTTGGAAGAAAGAAGATACCCCTGAAGGTGCTCGCTGGGTAGATGCCAGAATTGCCGATGATGCTGCAATGACTCGCTGGAACCAGAAATAAAACAGTAGTACCTTTACCTTGTAGAGAGATATCCCATGAAGAAAATGTTTGTGCTCTGCTTATTACTGGGAAATTTTTCGCTATATGCCTATGCTCAAGGTGAGCGACCAGTAATTCAAATTGAGAGCGGTCGACTTCAGGGTGTGGCAGAACACAATATGTTTGCCTTTAAGAACATTCCTTATGCAGCACCGCCAGTAGGTGATCTGAGATGGAGGCCGCCCCAGCCAGCGTTGCCTTGGACTGGGACGCGCGATGCAAGTCTCTTTGGCGATTCTTGCCCACAACCTTTTGTGAAAAATTTAAGCGCAGGCTTATCGTTACCTGGCAACGAAGATTGCTTGAAGTTAAATGTATTCACGCCAAGCAAGCCTGGTAAGAATTTACCAGTGATGGTGTGGATCCATGGCGGCGGCATGCTGGTTGATGGATCTAGAGATGCGCAGTTCACGCCGATTAATCTGACTAAGAACGGCGTTATCGTCATCACCTTTGATTACCGCTTAGGTACCTTTGGCTTTTTTGCGAGCAATGAATTGATTGCAGAAGCGAAGGCAAAGGGTGAGCCGGTTGGTAACTATGGCACCATGGACCAAATTGCCGTGCTCAAATGGGTGAAAAATAATATTGCAGCATTTGGGGGTGATCCAAGCAATGTCACTATTTTTGGTGAGTCAGCAGGGGGCCGCAGCGTTACCTGGTTGATGGTGTCTGATGCGGCTAGAGGTTTATTTCATAAAGCGATTGCTGAGAGCGCGCAACAAAGCCCCTTACGCGGTATGACCCAAAAGCATTTAGGAATGGCGCCTGAGACAGAAATCGATGCCAAGTACATGACTGCAGTTGGTGCCAAGACACTCAAGGAATTAAGAAATTTGCCAGCAAATAAATTAGTCTTAACTTCTGCAAACTTTGAGCAGGGTGAGTTTGGAGGTCCATTTGTGGATGGGCAAATTATCAAAGGCGACCCTATTCCATTATTTGCTGCCGGTAAGCAGGCAAAGGTCCCCTTTATGATTGGAACTAACTCCTGGGACTCTAGTTTTTTGGTGCCTGGCCAACCAGCGATCGGTGTTCTCGCGAAAAAGATTCATGAAAATCCCAAGAACATCGAGAAGCTGTATTCACGAGTCAAGGATAAGTGCGTTGAATCTTCTGATGTGTTGGGGGATATGCTGTATCGCGGCAGTACTAAGCTGCTCGCCGACAGCATGAATGGCATCGCCCCTGGTTATGCTTATTACTTCGATTACCTTACCAAGAATATTCGTGCGGCATATCCGGGCGTGCCCCATACATTTGAGATCAGTTATGTATTTGGCAGTTATGGCTTAATGCCACAAGCACCAGACAAGCCCGAGACCGGCACAAATAATTGCGCCCTTATAAAAAGGGCTACTGCTGATCTTAAGCAAAAGGGCGTATGGTCTAAGTACTGGTATCCCATTACCAATAAAACTGATCCGCAGGATATTACGATGTCTGAGAAGATGTCCGCAAGCTGGGCCGCATTTGCAAAGACTGGTAACCCCAATGTTAGTGGTCAGGCTAATTGGCCTATCTATAATCTAAATGCGGATGTCATGAGAAATTTCTCATACGAGCAAGAAACGATTACGGGATTACTCAAGGAACGCGTGGCTTATCAAATGCTCCACTTAAGGGAAATCTACGCTCTTGAACGATTAAAAGACGCCTTCTAAATATCAAGGAAAAAATAGAACAACCACCCTTAGGGGTGGTTTTTTATATTGATGGGAGGGTGGTGCTGATAAAAAAAGCCAGTTTCTCAGACCTCGGAAGCTGCTTAACTTGAGCCTCTGCTTTGGAGGCTCCTGACCGATCAGGATGCTCCTGAGTCGCCAACAGGATTACCGGTCTACGAGACCGGGTATAGCGGGCGCCTTGCCCGGAATTATGGGCCTCTAAGCGATGTTCAAGCCTGTTCGTAATGCCGGCATAGTAAGTGCCATCAGCGCATTCAAGGAGGTAAACAAGCCAGGTCACAGTAGGGTAAATTCGCTTAAAAAGAGGGTCAAAAAACCTTGAAATTTGTCATATTGCCCTTATATTCTATAGATAGATATATTTGATGTAGGCGAGAATAGAAAAATGAGAATAGATAAATTAACAACCAAATTTCAAGAAGCGCTTAGTGAGGCACAAAGTCTCGCTTTAGCAAAAGATAATCAATACATTGAACCTGCTCACTTACTATTGGCAATGTTGCGCGACTCTGACGGTGGCGCAAAGAGCTTACTAACCAGAGCAGGCGTCAATATTCCTGGTCTTGAAAAAGGCTTAGAGAGAATCATTAGTAATTTACCCGAGGTGCAGGGCACTAGTGGTGAAGTACAGGTAGGTCGAGATTTAAGTAATTGGCTCAACCTCTGTGAGAAGGAAGCGAATAAACGCAATGATCAATTTATTGCTGGCGAACTATTTTTGCTAGTAGTTGCTGATGACAAAGGTGAGCTTGGCAAAGTTGCTCGTGAAAATGGACTAAATCGTAAATCGTTAGAAGCGGCTATTGATTTAGTGCGCGGAGGAGAGTCAGTGAACAGTGCAGATGCTGAAGGTCAACGTGAAGCCTTAAAAAAATACACAGTCGATTTAACTGAGCGTGCTCGTATGGGTAAGCTAGATCCAGTGATTGGTCGCGATGATGAGATTCGTCGCACGATTCAGATCCTGCAGCGCCGCGGTAAAAATAACCCAGTGCTCATTGGAGAGCCTGGCGTAGGTAAGACTGCGATCGTTGAAGGCTTGGCGCAGCGTATCGTCAATGGCGAAGTTCCAGAGACCTTAAAAAACAAACGTGTCCTGGTTTTAGATATGGCCTTGTTATTGGCTGGCGCTAAGTATCGTGGCGAGTTCGAAGAACGTCTTAAGGCTGTTTTGAGTGATGTCGCTAAAGATGAAGGTCAAACCATCATCTTTATTGATGAGATTCATACGATGGTTGGCGCCGGTAAGGGTGATGGTGCCATGGATGCGGGCAACATGCTAAAGCCTGCGTTGGCTCGTGGCGAATTGCATTGCATCGGTGCTACCACTTTAGATGAGTACCGCAAGTACATCGAAAAAGATCCCGCGCTAGAGCGTCGTTTCCAAAAAGTGATGGTGGAAGAGCCGAGCGTTGAAGCTACGATTGCCATCTTGCGTGGTTTGCAAGAGCGTTATGAGCTTCACCATGGAATTCAAATTACCGATCCAGCCATTGTGGCTGCTGCTGAGCTATCGCACCGCTACATTACGGATCGCTTCTTACCAGATAAGGCGATTGACCTGATTGATGAGGCGGGTTCACGCATTCGGATGGAGATCGACTCCAAGCCTGAGGTGATGGATAAGCTGGAACGCCGTCTCATTCAACTCAAGATTGAGCGTGAGGCCGTTAAGAAAGAGAAAGATGAAGCTTCTCAAAAGCGTCTTGGCCTCATTGAAGACGAGATCAAACGTCTAGGTGCTGAATATGCTGACTTAGAAGAAATTTGGAAAGCAGAGAAGAGCGCGGTATTGGGCGCTGCCAATCTAAAAGAAGAAATTGAAAAAGTTCGTGCTGACATCACTAAATTGCAACGTGAAGGCAAGTTAGAGCAAGTTGCTGAATTGCAGTATGGTAAGTTGCCAGAACTCGAAGCCAAACTAAAGTCTGCTGCTGCAGCGGAAGCTAAAGGTGACAAAGATGGCGTTGTAAAGAACAAACTATTACGCACTCAAGTTGGTGCAGAAGAGATTGCTGAGGTAGTTTCTCGTGCGACTGGTATTCCAGTATCAAAAATGATGCAGGGCGAACGCGACAAGCTACTGAAGATGGAAGAGTTGCTGCATAAGCGTGTAGTCGGTCAGGAAGAAGCCATTCGTGCGGTATCGGATGCGATCCGTCGTTCCCGGGCTGGCTTGGCTGAAGAGAACCGTCCTTATGGATCTTTCTTGTTCTTGGGGCCTACCGGTGTTGGTAAGACTGAGCTTTGTAAAGCATTAGCAGGATTCTTGTTTGATAGCGAAGACCACCTCATTCGGATTGATATGAGTGAGTTCATGGAGAAACATAGTGTTGCGCGTTTGATTGGAGCTCCTCCAGGCTATGTTGGTTACGAAGAGGGCGGTTACTTAACTGAAAAAGTACGTCGTCATCCGTACAGCGTCATTCTGTTTGATGAAATTGAAAAGGCTCACCCTGATGTCTTCAACGTACTCTTGCAGGTATTAGATGATGGCCGCCTGACTGACGGTCAAGGTCGTACCGTTGACTTCAAGAACACCGTGATTGTGATGACTAGTAATATCGGCTCACACTTAATTCAGTCGATGGCTGATAAGAAGCAGTCTGAAATTAAAGAAGCTGTCTTCGCAGAGCTGAAAAATCATTTCCGCCCAGAGTTTTTAAACCGGATTGATGAGATTGTGGTGTTCCATGGCTTGGATAAAGGTAATATTGCCAATATCGCGAAGATCTTGCTCAAGAACTTATCAGATCGATTGGCTAAGGTCGATATGCAGCTCGAGGTCAGTGATGCTGCACTGGCGAAGATTGCTGAAGTCGGTTTTGATCCTGTCTTTGGCGCAAGACCTCTGAAGCGTGCAATTCAGCAGCATATTGAGAACCCCGTATCAAAAATGATTCTGGAGGGTACTTTTGGCCCTAAGGATACTGTCCCAGTAGATGTGGACAAAAAAGGTGACTTTAGCTTCACTCGTCAAGTTCATTAATCAATAGTAGTTCAGCAGGAATATCCCTGCGCCAGTAAACTCGGTACATGACTGTTGCGCTTAGTAAGCGTGCCAGTGATGTCCGGGTTATTGGTCTTATTAGCCTGGCACACGGCAGCTCCCACTTCTTTCATTTAGTACTTCCTCCCATGTTCCCATGGTTGAAGGATGCTTTTGCCTTGAGTTATGCCGAGCTTGGTTTACTCATGTCAGTCTTCTTTGTAGTGTCATGTATTGCTCAGGCCACCTCTGGATTTTTAGTAGATCGTATTGGAGCAAGACCAGTGTTGTTTGGTGGTATTGGTTTACTTGTTCTTGCGGCCCTGGTCTATTCCCAAAGCAATGGTTATGCGATGCTTTTATTGGGAGCAGTAATTGCTGGTTGCGGTAACGGTATTTTTCATCCAGTCGATTACACGCTCATCAATCACAAGGTATCTCCACCCAATCTTCCATATGCCTATTCAATGCATGGCGTAGCAGGTTACCTAGGTTGGGCTGCGGCGCCAGCATTCATGGTTGCGATTGCTCAATTTGCTGATTGGCGTATTGCATTCTTAGCTGCAGCCCTGCTAGAGGCCGGCGTCTTAGGCATTCTCTGGTTAAATAAAAGCTACCTTGTAGATAATGTCAGAGAGCGCCATGAGAACACCCATGCAAGCACGCAGGCTTCAAATCCTGGAGTTGTTCCAGAGAGTACATTTGCTTTCTTAAAACTCACTGCGGTGTGGTTATGTTGGATTTTCTTTTTCTTCAGCATGGCATCCACATCTAGCTTGCAATCTTTTGCTCCAAGTGCATTGTTCGAGATTTACCAAGTACCTTTAGATGTGGGAAGTTATTACATCACCCTACTAGCGCTTGGTAGTGCTGGTGGTGTTTTATTTGGTGGTTATCTAGCGGCAAAGTTACAAGCACCTGAGCGAATTGTTTCTTCTTGCCTATCGATCACGATAGTGATGTGTCTGTTGCTAGGCACTGGACTCATTTCAGTGAGTCTGATTCCATTTCTGTTTATTGGATTGGGTTTTGGTTACGGGGTTGTTGCTCCTTCCCGCGATTTGTTGGTTAAGGCTGTGACACCTAAAGGTGTAGCGGGGCGTGTATACGGAATCGTCTATTCTGGTATCGATTTAGGCGCTGCAGTTGGCCCTTTTATTTTTGGTTTCTTTATGGATGCCGGCCTTCCAAAGGCCTTGTTCCTGGGTATTGTTTTATTCCAGCTGATGATCATTCCAACCGTGATTAAGGTATCGGCTGGCACTACCCCCAAAACTGCTTAATCAGTCTCCAATAATTTTCACGATGTGAAATGCCATTACACTGCGTAAAATGCAGTGCAATATGAATGTGCCATCACCATTCCAAGAAGTGAATAAGCATTCCACATTATAAGAAAGTATTTCTAAGTTATTGAATTTAAATAACTAAATATTTTCATCTATATCTCAAATATCTCTTGCGTGCATTTTTGATGTGTCTACACTCTTATATAAGACATAAGACTTGAAGTGGTCTTAAAGGTCCAACAATTTTGAAGTACTTGTTTAACTTAGGGAGAAAAACATGGCAGATCGCAAAGCAGAAATCGCAGCAATTCAAAAAGACTGGGATACCAATCCGCGCTGGAGAGGGATTACTCGTGGCTATACAGCTGAAGATGTTGTACGTCTTCGTGGCTCATTGAAGATTGAGCACACTTTAGCTAAGCATGGCGCTGAAAGACTTTGGGAATTAGTCAACAACGAAGCTTACGTAAACTGTTTAGGTGCTTTGACTGGTGGTCAAGCAATGCAACAAGTTAAAGCTGGCGTGCAAGCAATTTACTTATCTGGATGGCAGGTTGCTGCTGACGGTAACTCATACGCTGCGATGTATCCAGACCAATCTTTGTATCCAGTGGACTCAGTTCCGAAGATGGTTGAGCGTATTAATAACTCATTCCAACGTGCTGATGAAATTCAAACAGCTAAAGGCATCAACAAAGGTGATGCTGGATATATCGAATATTTTGCTCCAATCGTTGCCGATGCTGAAGCAGGTTTCGGTGGTGTATTGAATGCATTTGAATTAAGCAAGGCATTGATTAAGCAGGGCGCTGCTGGTGTTCACTTCGAAGACCAATTGTCATCTGTTAAGAAGTGTGGTCACTTAGGTGGAAAAGTATTGCTGCCTACCGCTGAGTCAGTACAGAAATTGATCTCTGCTCGTTTGGCTGCTGACGTGATGGGTGTTCCAACGATTATCTTGGCTCGTACTGACGCTGAAGCTGCTGATTTATTGACTTCTGACTATGATGAAAACGATAAGCCATTCTTGACAGGCGAGCGTACTCCGGAAGGTTTCTACAAAACACGTAAGGGCTTGGATCAAGCGATTTCTCGTGGTTTGGCATACGCTGCTTACGCTGACATGGTTTGGTGTGAGACTGGTACACCAGATCTTGATTTTGCTCGTCAGTTCGCTGAAGCAATTCGTGCGAAATTCCCAGGAAAAATGTTGGCTTATAACTGCTCACCATCTTTCAACTGGAAGAAGAACTTGGATGATGCAACGATTGCGAAGTTCCAACGTGAATTAGGTGCCATGGGTTACAAATATCAATTTATTACCCTCGCTGGTATCCACTCAATGTGGTACAACATGTTCGATTTGGCGCAAGATTACATGAAGCGTGGCATGACTGCTTATATCGAGAAAGTACAAGAGCCAGAATTTGCTGCACGTGACCGCGGTTACACCTTCGTGTCACATCAGCAAGAAGTTGGTACTGGTTACTTTGATGATGTCACTACCGTAATTCAAGGTGGTAAGTCTTCTGTAACGGCATTGACTGGTTCTACTGAAGAAGAGCAGTTCCATTAAGAATCCCTAAGTAGTCTGTAGTAGCAGTAGTACCAATACTGCCGCGGCATCTAAATTACCCCACAAGGGTGACTTAGATGCCGTTTTCGTTTACATTCTTCTGATGTCAAATTGCATACTCTGTACAGAAGAACTGAAGCCTGGTGAAGGCGAGCTGATCTGGCGTGGGGATGATTGTCGAGTCATCCTGGTAAACGACCCTGACTTACCGGGTTTTTGCAGGGTTATCTGGAATCGCCATGTGAGTGAGATGACTGATCTGACCTACGGTGAGCGCGAACATGTGATGGCTTTGGTATTTGCTGTAGAGGAGGCCATACGCCATGTCATGCATCCAGATAAGGTCAATCTTGCGGCTTTGGGAAATATGGTCCCCCATATTCATTGGCATGTTATCCCGAGGTTTAAGGATGATGCATTTTTTCCCGGATCGGCTTGGTCAGCTAGGGCACAGGAGACCCCACAGGCTTCGCTCGAAAATCGAAAAATGCTCGCTCAAGCCCTGCCTGAAGCAATTCGTTCAGCCATTTCTCAAATGCATTAAATTAGTAGGAAAGCAGCAAAAGCTGCAGCAAAAAAGTAGCACCCATAATAAAAAAGAGATGGAGACTTGTAGTGATACAAAAAATTATTCCCAGCGTGGCTGAGGCTGTGCGGGATATTGCGAATGGTTCAACCATATTGGTGTCTGGTTTTGGTGGCGCAGGCCTGCCGATTTACTTGCTAGATGCATTGGCAGAGCAGGGCGCTAAAGACTTAACCATTATCAGTAATAACGCTGGAAACTCAGGAATCGGTATTTCGAAGCTGATTGGATTGGGCCAAGTTAAGAAAATGGTTTGCTCATTTCCACGTCAGCCGGAATCCGGTGCTTTTGATGACCTCTATCGGGATGGCAAGATTGAATTGGAATTGGTTCCACAGGGAACGCTGGCAGAACGCATTCGTGCTGGTGGCGCCGGAATTGGCGGATTCTATACACCTACAGGCTTTGGAACTGAGCTTGCCCAGGGAAAAGACACACGCGTGATCGATGGCGTCAATTATATTTTTGAGACTGCAATCAAAGCAGACTACGCCTTAATTAAAGCTGATAAAGGAGATCGTTGGGGTAATCTGACTTATCACCGCACCGGACGAAACTTTGGACCCATTATGGCGACAGCAGCACGTTGCACCATTGCTCAGGTAAATCAATTGGTAGAGTTGGGCGATCTCGATCCCGAGACTGTTGTTACTCCAGGTATCTTTGTGAAGCGTGTCGTATTGCTAGGAGGTAAGTCATGATTGATCTCTCTAAAGTACAAAAACGCAGCACTGCTGATATTGCAAAACGCATTGTGCAAGATATTCCTGATGGTGCTCATGTCAATTTGGGCATTGGTCAGCCCATGACGATTTCTAACTATCTTCCTTCGGATCGAGAAATTCTCTTGCATTCTGAGAATGGCATTCTCGGCATGGGGCCGCTGGCAACGGGTGATGACATTGATGAAGAGTTAGTCAATGCCGGTAAGCAGCCAGTCACTATGCTCCCGGGAGCTTCACTTTGTCATCATGCGGATTCTTTTGTCATGATTCGCGGTGGTCATATTGATATCTGCGTTCTAGGTGCCTTCCAGGTTTCAGTCAAAGGGGATATTGCGAACTGGCGTACGGGCGACCCTAAGGCAATTCCAGCGGTCGGTGGTGCAATGGACTTGGCTTTGGGTGCAAAAAAATTGTTTGTCATGATGGAACATCTCACCAAGTCCGGTGAATCAAAATTGGTGAAAGAATGCACTTATCCTTTGACTGCCCTGGCAGCGGTTGATTGTATCTATACAGATCTGGCAACGATTGCGGTAACTCCTGAAGGATTAGTGGCGGTGGATTGGATAGATGGTTTGTCCTTTGAGGAGCTACAAGAACTGAGTGGTGTACCAATGATGCGTGCCAGTAAATAAATTGATTTAAAGAAATTCACCCAAGGAAGATCTATGTCTTTTGCCGCAAATAAATACGATGCTTGTATTGCAGGAATATATGAACACCCATTGCGGGTAGCGCCGGATCATACCGTTGCGCAATTGCATGCTGAAGTTGCACGTGGAGCCTTATTGGATGCCGGTTTGACTTTAGATGATGTAGATGCCTACTTTTGCGCGGGGGATGCTCCAGGTATGGGGCCGGTTTCAATGGCAGACTATCTGGGTTTAAAAAAATTAAAGTATTTAGATTCGACAGATACCGGCGGCGCTTCTTATTTAACCCATGTCAATCATGCTGCGCGTGCGATCGCATCGGGACAATGCCGTGTTGCTCTGATTACCTTAGCCGGGCGCCCCAAGTCTGAAGGTTCAAGTGGCACGCAAGTTCGCAGCCAATGGGCAAGTGCTCCCGACTTTGCTTTTGAGAAGCCATATTCACCTGCACCATTAAATACCTACGCCATGTGCGCGATGCGTCACATGTATGAATTCGGCACAACTAGTGAGCAATTGGCATGGATTAAGGTGGCAGCTTCGCATCATGCCCAGCACAATCCACACGCAGTTTTGAGAGATGTGCTCACTGTTGAGGATGTATTGAACTCTCCGATGATTGCTGATCCATTACATCGTGCTGATTGCTGTGTAGTGTCTGATAGCGGCGGAGCAATTATTGTGGTGCACCCCGATATCGCGAAGACTTTAAAGAAACCAGTTGTAACTCTGATGGGTGCAGGAGAAACCACTAAAGGTCAGATGGGCGGTAAAGTCGATCTTACCTATTCGGGATTGGCTTGGGCCGCTCCTTTGGCATTTAAAGAAGCTAAATTAACACCAGAGCAAATTCGTTACGCCTCTATTTACGATAGTTTCACTATTACCGTACTCATTCAGCTTGAGGATTTAGGGTTCTGCAAAAAAGGTGAGGGCGGAAAATTTGTTGAAGATGGTCAATTGATTTCGGGAAAAGGTAAATTGGCCTTTAATACCGATGGTGGAGGGCTATGTAATAACCATCCAGCCAATCGAGGCGGAATGACCAAGGTGATTGAGGCGGTACGTCAGTTGCGTGGGGAAGCACATCCTGCAGTACAGGTGCCCAATTTAGAATTTGCTCTTGCCTCCGGTATTGGGGGCGCCTTAGGCACACGACATGGTGCCGCGACCTTAATCATGGGGAGATTGCAATGAGTGAA
Organism: uncultured beta proteobacterium; assembly: GCA_903843315.1. Classification (GTDB taxonomy): domain Bacteria; phylum Pseudomonadota; class Gammaproteobacteria; order Burkholderiales; family Burkholderiaceae; genus Polynucleobacter. The sequence continues at coordinate 377 of CAIMPQ010000043.1, read as the reverse complement.
CAACATCGACTGCCTAGTCCCATTGGCAATCCCGAAAACAAGGCGTTTTTAGAAGCAGCTCAAAATAATCAATTGATTTTGAAGTATTGCAATGCCTGCAAGGAGCCCCACTACTATCCTCGCACTATCTGCCCGCACTGCGGAAGCGATGACACTACTTGGGTTGAATCCAAGGGTCTTGGAGAGATTTATTCCTACACTGTCATGAGACGGGGGGTAGAAGTCCCATTTGCAATGGCTTATGTGCGTCTACAAGAAGGTATTTCTATGCTGACGCATTTGACCAACTGTGACTTTGATGCAATCCGGGTGGGTCAGAAAGTAAAGGTGGTTTTTCAGGAAACGCAGGACGGGCAAAAGACCCATTTATTTGAGCC
>CAIMPQ010000042.1 GCA_903843315.1 uncultured beta proteobacterium | reverse complement strand
GTTCAATGATGCAAAAGGTTTTGGCTTTATCAAACCTGATGATGGTGAAGAAGAGTTGTTCGCGCATTTCAGCGCAATTACTATGCCTGGGTTCAAAACCCTCAAGGAAAACCAAAAGGTAACGTTTGATATTACCCAAGGTCCTAAAGGCAAGCAAGCTACCAATATCCAAGCGGCTTAATCGTCCTTAGATCATTATTAGAAACCCAGGACTTGCTCCTGGGTTTTTTTTCGCCTGCAATTTGCGTGACTTAAAATACTCAACATGCATACATCAATCAAACTTTTGCGCAATATTCTTGCCTCTACCCTTTTTATCAGCTCAAGCATTGCCTTAGCTCAAGTCAATACTAGCCTTCCTACTATTGAATTAAAGACGGGTATCTATCGGATTCAAGCAGAACTAGCAGACACTCCCAAAGCAAGAGAGGTGGGGCTGATGAATCGCACTAGCATGCCAACGAACTCTGGAATGCTTTTTGTATTCGAACAAAAAGCGGGTCACTGTTTTTGGATGAGCAATACTAAGATTCCGCTATCGATTGCATTCATAACAGATGATGGCAAGATTGTGAACATTGAAGAAATGCAAGCGGAGACAACGAGTAATCATTGCCCAAAAGTAGCGGTACGTTATGCACTAGAGATGAACAAGCAATGGTTCGCAGAGAGAGTGATCGTACCCGGAACTGTAATTATCGGTTTACCAAGAAAGTAAATCTATTTTTCTAGTTCTTCAATATAAATTGGGCCGCCGCTTTGACAAACTCAGATTCTTTCTGATTAAAGCCGTGATAAGCCCTTGAACCACAAGCATCGCCCTCACTAATACCACCGTCTATCTGAATAAATTGAGAGATAGATTGCTTTGGTCGACTTTCAATGATTCGCTCTGAAGTCACAAATGGAGTTGAGGCACAACCATCATCAACATGATGAATTGCCAGCACCGGTATCTTCACGTCTGAATCTACTGTCGCTGATCTATAGGTTCCCGCTACGATGACTCCACCTATCAGACTTTCTTTTTCTTTCCCACCATTAACAAATTCAGTAACACTAACCGTACCCATGCTGTGACCAAAAATCCACACTGGTAAATTGAGCTTTTCTTTGTAATAAGTCACGACATTCAAAATTCTTTGCTGATGGTCTCTGATAGATCGAGAGTTACGCAACCCTGCTCCCAGGTCATAAGGAGTATCTACTAAAACAGCATCTATGCCGTATTGAGCCCATAGATCCTTAGATCTAACAAAAGTATGAAAGTTTGTAGTTGAGCCATCATCCTGTAATTTTAAGACGCCACCACCACCGGGGAATAACAAGACTACTGCCTTGGCATTCTTTACCGGCGTTAATAATGTTCTAGTAGGAGCGTCATCCTTATATGGCACATCAAATACTTGCGCATATGCTGCAGGTGCAATTAATAACACCAAGAAAATAAAGGCTCGGATAAACTTCATCATTAAATTTAACACTCATTACAAATAAAAAGCCACCCAGGGGTGGCTTTTTAGCTGAATCAATTTATGTTATTCAAAGTGACAGACATAGTGCACTGGTTGCTCAGCACGAATAATGAAGTAACCGCCCTTTTCTACTTCCCAGCTTTGGCCAGCCTTAAATTCTTGCTCGGGAGCGCCATTGATACTCACAAACGCATTGCCATCCACTACTTCCATCACTTCTTTAGTGCTCAAGTCGAAACGTAAGGTGCTTGGCAACACGACACCGACTGACTTGCGTATGCCATTAGGCATGGTAACGGTATGTGAAACACATTTGCCATCAAAAAATACATTGGCTTTTTTGCCTACTGAAACTTGATCGAATTGCATCTGAGCTCTTTCTATTTCGTTTAGTTCTAATAATTGATTATTGATTATTTTTTAGCGCGTTTACGTTTAGCGATTTCAGCAATGCGCATACGCAATGCATTGAGCTTGATAAAACCGCCCGCATCGGCCTGGTTATAGGCACCACCATCATCATCGAAGGTAGCGATATTTTGATCAAATAAGGTATTTGCCGAATCCCGTGAGATTACGGAGACGGAACCTTTGTAGAGCTTCAACCTTACAACACCATTTACCATCTGTTGCGTGTGGTCAATTAAGGTTTGCAAAGCGAGACGCTCTGGAGACCACCATAAACCGTTATAGATCAAGCTAGCGTAGCGTGGCATCAGATCATCTTTCAAATGAGCCACTTCGCGATCGAGGGTAATACTTTCGATGCCACGATGCGCCTTCAGCAGAATGGTGCCGCCAGGGGTTTCATAGCAACCGCGACTCTTCATGCCCACAAAGCGGTTTTCTACCAAATCAAGCCGTCCAATACCATGCATACCGCCGATGCGGTTTAACTCAGCTAATAACTCATGTGGCTTATAGGCTTTGCCATTAATAGCAATAGGATCGCCTGCCTTAAATTCAATCTCGATAATCTCAGGGGCATCCGGGGCTTTCTCAGGAGATACCGTCCAGCGCCACATCGATTCTTCTGCCTCAGCATTGGGGTTCTCTAAGTGACGTCCTTCGTAGCTGATATGCAAGAGATTGGCATCCATGGAGTAGGGTGAGCCACCTTGCTTATGCTTCATCTCAACTGGAATGCCATGCTTTTCTGCATAGGTCATCAACTTCTCACGCGAGAGAAGGTCCCACTCACGCCATGGGGCGATTACTTTAATTCCTGGCTCTAAAGCATAGTAACCAAGCTCAAAACGGACTTGATCATTACCTTTACCAGTCGCACCATGGGAAACGGCATCAGCGCCAGTTAAACGCGCGATCTCAATTTGACGCTTAGCGATTAAAGGGCGCGCAATAGAGGTGCCCAATAAGTATTCGCCTTCGTAAATCGTATTTGCGCGAAACATTGGGAAAACAAAATCCCGTACGAACTCTTCACGCAAATCATCGATAAAAATATTCTCTGGCTTGATACCAAATTGCAAAGCCTTTGCTCTTGCCGGCTCGAGCTCTTCACCCTGTCCCAAATCAGCAGTAAATGTCACGATCTCACAACCATAGGTATCTTGAAGCCACTTCAAGATCACACTAGTGTCTAGACCACCGGAATACGCTAAGACTGCTTTTTTAATATCAGACATGACTTTTTATTCAATCAAAAAATAACTAAAAACTGAGTAAGGAAAAATACGAAATGAATTACTTAGTCCAAACGGCCACAGAGCAAATACTCCATCAAAGCCTTTTGAACATGCAAACGATTTTCTGCCTCTTCCCAAACAATACTTTGCGGTCCATCAATGACTGCAGCAGAGACCTCTTCGCCGCGGTGGGCTGGTAAACAATGCATAAATAAGGCGCCTGGTTTTGCTAGAGACATTAATTCTTCGTCGACCATCCAATCTTTGAAGGCATTCATACGAGAAGTATTTTCAGCCTCATAGCCCATGCTTGTCCAAACATCAGTGGTGACTAAATCAGCCCCTTTACATGCCTCTTCTGGATTGGAGCAAACCGTTAGATGCTTTGCAGTTGTAGCAGTTAAGCGCGAAGAATCTAATTCATAACCTTCTGGTGCAGAGAAACGAAAATGAAAATCTAAGCATTCAGCAGCCTGGATCCAGGTATACGCCATATTATTGGCATCACCAACCCACGCTACTGTCTTGCCTTGAATTGGGCCACGCGCCTCTACGAACGTAAAGATATCTGCCAAGACCTGACATGGGTGGTATTCATTTGTCAGGCCATTAATCACGGGGACACGGGAGTTAGCGGCAAAACGTTCGATGATGTCATGGCCGAAAGTACGAATCATAATGATGTCAGTCATCCGAGAAATGACTTGCGCAGCGTCCTCTACAGGCTCACCACGACCTAACTGAGTATCACGAGTATTCAGATATACAGCATGTCCACCAAGCTGATGGATACCCGCCTCAAAGGAGAGACGCGTACGAGTGGAGTGCTTTTCAAAAATCATGGCCAAAGTTCGGTCATGTAGAGGATGCCAGGTCTCATAACTTTTGAATTTAGACTTTAACCATGCCGACCTTTTCAGCAAATAGTCATATTCTTCACGAGTGAGATCGGAAAACTGCAGGTAGTGCTTGACCTGACCAGGCACTTGGGGCTTTGCCAGAGATGTCATAGTTGAGCTTTCTACTAAAGTTTTGGCTTGCATTTTTTTCTTAAAACATTCGACTGCACGAAAATAGAACCTAAAGTCATCTTACGACCAACTTGGGCTGTTAAGCTAGAGGGCTTAGCAATACTGATTCCTACCACCATTTTTACGCGAACTTGAACCACAAAAAGCTTTTCATTCAAGGCATTACGACTGCTGGCAAACCATTTCGACCCAGTGATTGGGCGGAGCGTCTCTGCGGGGTTATGGCTTCTTTTCGCCCTCCAGGCAATGCTGGAGACCCTCGCTTCACCTATTCACCCTATGTAAGACCAGTCGTGATTGCAACAGTGAAATGCGTTGTTATTGATACCAGACTGGGTGATCTTGACCCAAGAGCGTTGGACTTTGTTATGAACTTTGCCAAAGACAACAGTCTACCGATCGAAGAAGCTTGTGAGTTTGAACCCAAACCCCAAACCCAGTCCTAAAAACAAAAACCCGCTCTGATAAGGAGCGGGCTTAGGTCGAAAATTACTTCGACCAGCCTAAAACTTTTACTGAATTACGCTGCCATTGCCTTGATAGCTGCAGACAAACGTGACTTCTGACGAGCTGCAGTATTTTTATGAGCAATCTTTTTATCAGCAATCTTGTCGATTGTCGCCTGAGTTGCTGCGAATACTTTCGCTGCAGCAGCTTTATCACCAATGTCGATCGCTTTACGGACTGCCTTAATGGAAGTGCGAAGCTTTGAACGCAAACTGGAGTTGTGATCGTTCTGTTTTACTGCCTGGCGTGCGCGTTTACGCGCTTGTGCTGTATTGGCCATCTTTAAACCTTGCCTCTATAAATTGCAAAATGCGATTAGTTAAAAATCTCGTGGACTTGCCAAATTCATAAGCAAGCTCACCAAAACCCAAGATTTTACCTTAAAGGGGCAAAAAAGCCCAGCCGACCCATAAATAGGTGAAAATCGACCGATGAATCTGCTTTCTGCTGCCGCCAAGGTTAGCTCCCTAACCATGCTGTCTCGTATTACGGGACTTCTCCGGGAGACCCTCATAGCCCGTAGTTTCGGGGCTTCTGAGTGGACAGATGCCTTTAATGTGGCTTTTAGGCTACCCAATTTACTCCGCCGCCTATTTGCCGAGGGGGCCTTTTCTCAGGCTTTCGTGCCGATTTTGGGAGAAATCTCGAAGGATGGAGACCCAAAACAGGCCCACATCCTGGTTAATGCCGTTGCTACCCTTTTATTTTGGGCTTTGCTGCTGACGGTATTACTGGGAGTCATTGGCGCCCCCTTGCTCATTCTGGTGATTGCTACGGGATTTAGGGGTGGCCCTGCCTACGAGGCAAGCGTCGTGATGACACGCATCATGTTCCCCTATATTGGCCTCATTTCCATGGTTTCACTATCAGCCGGAATTTTGAACACATTCCAGCGTTTTGCGATTCCCGCCTTTACTCCAGTCTTACTCAATGTTGCCCTCATTGGCAGTGCACTCTTCTTGGCCCCACATTTAGATCAGCCCATTTATGCCCTTAGCATTGGTGTTCTCTTGGGGGGTGTATTGCAACTGGCAATTCAGATTCCCGCCCTGTCTCGTTTAGGGCTTTTGCCGCGCATTGGTTTGTTACCAGGCGCCATCAAATCTGCCCTTACAAACCCAGAGGCACGACGTGTTTTAAAACTGATGGGGCCGGCCGTATTCGCTGTTTCTGTTGCGCAAATTTCCCTCATCATCAATACCAACATTGCTTCGCGCTTACAGGCGGGTAGCGTATCTTGGCTTTCTTATGCAGATCGTTTGATGGAATTTCCAACGGCGCTACTTGGCGTAGCTTTGGGCACCGTTCTCTTACCAAGCTTAAGCAAAGCCAATGCGAGAAATGATTTAGCGCATGCCGGAGAACTGCTTATCTGGGGATTGCAATTAACCTTTTTGTTAGCAGCTCCATGTGCGCTTGCGCTCTTTATTTTTGGCGAGCCTATTGCTGCGGTTCTGTATCACTATGGAAAATTCAATGCTCTAGATGTGTTGATGACACAGCGTGCATTAGCCGCCTATGGCGTTGGGCTGATTGGATTAATACTCGTCAAAATACTAGCACCCGGCTTTTACTCCCGCCAAGATATTCGTACCCCGGTCAAAATTGGATTGTTTGTTCTTGCAGCCACTCAATTGGCCAACCTTATTTTTGTTCCCTGGTTGGGACATGCCGGGCTGGCTTTATCAGTAGGCGCCGGAGCTTGCCTTAATGCTGCCCTTCTTTGGAATGGCCTACATAAACGGGGCGCCCTCCCCAATTCAGCCTGGGCAAAATACCTAAGTCAACTCGTATTAGCCTTAATTCCCTTTGCAGCAGTACTTTTCTACGCGGCAAGTGCCCATAATTGGATTGCCCTACAAGCAGAACCCTGGACCCGAATTGGTCTATTGACCCTATGGTTGGGCGCCGCAGCCATTGTTTACTTTGGCGCCCTGGGGTTGGTTGGAATTCGCTGGCAAAAATTCTTGCGTCATGCAAAATAGACCATATGCCAACACAACAACTCGACTATTTCACCTCTTTAGTTGCTGAAGATGAATATCTCCCTTTAACTGAAGCAGCAATTGCTGTAGCTCAGCATGCTTATCCTGATTTAGATGTTCAAGGTGTACTTGATCATTTGGATCAACTGGGCAATAAATTAAAGTCGCGGATCACACCAGATACTTCGCCTGTTCAGCGCTTACAAATTCTGAAACACTTTTTTTATATCGAGCTTGGATTTGGTCCCAACCCAAATGATTTTTATGCCCCTGAAAATTCTTATTTACATTACGTTCTTGAAAATCGCAGAGGTATTCCCATTTCATTAGCTATTCTGATGATGGAATTGGGTAATCAAATTGGTCTAAAGATTCGTGGTGTTTCATTCCCCAATCACTTCATGATGCGCATCTCATTACAACAGGGTGAGGTGATCATGGATCCATTAACGGGTGAATCACTCTCTAAGAATCAATTACAAGAGATGTTGGATCCTTATTTGGATGCCAAGGGCTATCGTGGGGAGTTAAGCCTGCCTTTGAATGTGTTCTTGCGTGCCTCCAGCTCGCGTGAGATCCTGTCGCGCTTCCTTAGAAATCTCAAGATGATCTATTCAGAGCATGATCGCTGGGAGCGCTTGCTCGGAGTACAAGAGCGTTTAGTGATTTTGCTACCTGAATCGATTGAAGAAATTCGCGATCGCGGCCTGATCTTTGCTCAGTTGGAGTATTTACGCCCAGCCTTAGCGGATATGCATCGCTATCTCAGCGCATCCCCAGAAGCTGAAGATGCTAGTGATATTCGTGAGCATATTGCGACCCTCGAAAGCCAAACTAAATTTCATTAAGATCCTGCGATGCACGGCAAGTGTTTATTTTTTCTTGCCTTGAAAAATCTGATAGATTGCAGCCATAACTACAGGGACTGCAGCAGCACCAACACCCACTAAAACAATGACGTTTAAGTTTTGACGAATGATCGGAATGTTGCCAAAGAAATATCCGGCAATTACCAAACCAAATACCCAAAGCGCAGCGCCAGTGATATTAAAAAATTGGAAACGCGAGAAGTTCATCTCGGATACGCCCGCAATAAAGGGGGCAAAGGTGCGGATGATTGGTAGGAAGCGCGCCAAGATAATGGTCTTGCCACCATGCTTCTCATAAAACGCATGTGTCTTGCGTAAAGCACTCTGATCAATCCAGCGCGATTGACTGCTAAACACGCGCTTACCAATCCAGCGACCAATAAAGTAGTTCACGGTATTGCCTGCCACTGCCGCAATGAGCAAACCAAGGCACAAGGTCCAAATATTGAAATGCTCAGTTGCGCAATAAGCACCTGCAATAAATAAGAGCGAATCGCCCGGCAAGAAGGGTGCAACGACTAAACCGGTTTCTGCAAATACGATCGCAAACAAAAGACCGTAAGCCCAAGGACCATACTGCTGAATCACTACATCTAAGTGACGATCAATATGTAGCAATAAATCACTTAGTTGTAAAAGGGTATCCATTTGCTTGAACTCCAAATATGGGCTTGTTGCGGATATTAACAGGCTCTTATAATGAGATATGCAAACTGAACCCTACATTCAGGCTATGCATGCCCCGGAGACGCTGCCGATACTGTGTATTGTTGGTCCTACCGGCGCAGGCAAAACCCATCTCGCCATGTCACTTGCTGAGTACGCTAAATCGATTGGGATCACTATTGAACTCATCAGCATGGACTCAGCCCTGGTCTATCGTGGTTTAGATATTGGTAGCGCGAAACCCACTAAAGCAGAGCAAGCTTCCGTAGTTCATCATCTGATTGACATTCTTGAGCCCACTGAGGTTTATTCAGCGGCTCGATTTGCCAAAGATGCAAAACGACTTTGTGAAGAAATCCGCAATAGGGGAAATATTCCTGTAGTAGTTGGTGGAACCATGTTGTATTGGCGGGCTTGGGCGCACGGCCTTTCTGCTTTACCAACTGCTAATCCTGAGATTCGGTCGCGCTTAGATGAAGAAGGCAATGCTCTAGGCTGGCCCGCAATGCATGAAAGGCTCGCTAAGATCGATCCAGAAACTGCTGCACGTCTAAAACCCAACGATTCTCAACGAGTACAACGGGCACTTGAGGTATTTGAAATCACCGGAAAATCCATGTCTGCATTAATCGCAGAATCTCCTAGTAAAGATGGCAGAGATGGTTCCGCTATACCTGCGTGGATTCATTTAGTGTCGCTTGAACCAAGTGATCGCAAACGATTACATCAAAATTTAGAAAAACGCTTTGATGAAATGCTGCTTGCAGGATTTTTAGATGAGGTTAGAGCGCTGCGTAATAATTCTGGCTTACATGCAGATCTTCCGGCAATTCGGTCAGTCGGTTACCGCCAAGCCTGGGAATATCTCAATGGAGAAATTGATGCCGAGCAAATGCGTTACAAAGCATTGGCTGCAACAAGGCAACTGGGGAAGCGCCAACTCACTTGGCTCAGAGCAATCGCTGATAGAAACCTATTTGACCCCTTCAACCCCGAGGAGTTCAAGGCAGCACTTGAGTATTGCAAAAACCAATTAGGTCAGAAAAAAATCGAATTTAGATAACGATGGTTTGTGGCGCACCGGTAGGACGCTCTACTACTTCACCTACGATCCAAGCTTTAAGTCCCTGCGCTGTCAGGGATTTGATAGCAGCATCCGCTTGCTGTGGGGACACAATCACTACCATCCCAATACCGCAGTTAAATACCCGCACCATCTCTGCATCGGCAACCCCACCCTTCATCTGTAACCAGCGGAAGAGTTCTGGCATTTGCCAGCTGTCTCGATGCAAAACTGCTTGGGTGTTTTCTGGCAGAACACGTGGTACGTTATCTACCAAGCCGCCACCCGTAATATGCGCCATACCCTTAACGTCAATCTCAGAAATCAATTTCAGTAAAGGCTTCACATAAATCTCCGTTGGCGCCATTACAACATCGCCAAGGGAACGTCCACCCAAATCATCAGTCGGTTTGGCGCCAGCACGTTCAATAATTTTACGGACTAAAGAATAACCATTTGAATGTGCACCGCTTGAGCCGATTGCCAAAATGGTATCGCCGGGAACAATGCGCGCACCAGAAATAATCTTCGACTTCTCAACAGCACCAACTGCAAAGCCAGCTAAGTCATATTCACCTGGAGGATACATACCAGGCATTTCTGCGGTTTCACCTCCGATTAATGCACAACCCGATAACTCGCAGCCCTTTGCTATGCCGCCAACTACGGTTGCTGCAGTATCAACAGTGAGCTTGCCGCAAGCAAAATAATCCAAGAAAAAGAGAGGTTCTGCACCCTGGACCAAAATATCATTCACACTCATAGCGACCAAGTCTTGGCCGATCGTATCGTGGCGATTCCATTCAAATGCCAATCTCAACTTGGTTCCTACGCCATCCGTACCGGCAACCAATACCGGCTCCTTATAGCGCTTAGGGACCTCAAAAAGGGCCCCAAAACCCCCAATACCCGCCAAAACACCCTCACGCATGGTTTTCTTGGCCAGGGGCTTAATGCGGTCAACCAAATCATCTCCAGCGTCAATATCGACGCCAGCATCGCGGTAGGAAAGGCCTTTTGAGGAAGAATCAGTAGATGAGGTCATGTCAAAGTCGGAATATTAGTGAAAAATGCTACTTGGTCAGTAGAATCATTGAATTCTAGAGGATTACTTGTAATGGCTGAAATTTTTACCCCTTTTGTGGCTGCTTTCATTCTGGCCTACATCCTGAGACCTGCCTTTCTATGGCTGGAGAGGCGTCGAATTCCACCCGCACTCGCTGCAGGGCTCACTGTAGTCTTTGGTCTAGCCGTAGTTTTTGCAATTTTGAGTCTCTTCATTGGCTTACTCAAAACTGAAATACCCCTTGTGAAAGAACAGCTTCCAGGCTGGATTCAAAATACCCAAGCATGGCTAGGGCCTAAATTAGCCGAGTTTCATATTAATCTTGATTGGGCCACCCTCAAGTTATCCGCCTCTCATAAAATTTCAGAGCACATTAGCGATAACGCAGATGCCCTCATGTCATCTACGTTAGATACGGTACTCATGTCGGGTAGCTCAGTTATTGCAGGGTTTGTAAATTCCGTCTTGATTGTGTTTGTCATGTTTTATTTACTGCTCGACTGGGATCAGTTCTTTCAATACATCAAACAAATGTTCCCCCCACGCGCACAAGAGACGATTCATCACCTTGCTATGCATACCGATGGACTACTCTCTCAGTACCTCAATGGCATGGTAATTGTGATTTCTATTATGTCGGCGTTCTACTGTATTGGATTAACCATTATCGGCATTAAAGGGGCGGTAGCTCTAGGGATCTTTACTGCACTCATGATCATCATCCCCTACATTGGTATTACTTTGGGACTTACTCTAGCCGTTGTATCAACCCTGCTTCAGTTTGGACCTCAGCATGAAATCATTGCTGTACTTGCTTTGTATGGTCTTGGACAATTGCTTGAAGGCTTTGCGCTAACCCCGCGCTTAGTGGGTGAGCGGATCGGCTTGCATCCAGTCGCAGTGCTATTTGCCTTATTGCTGTTTGGCAAACTCTTTGGCTTCTTTGGGGTACTACTCGCCCTGCCTATTAGTGCCGTAAGCCTAGTAATGGTTCAATATCTCTGGTCCATCTATACGCAAAGCACTTGGTACAAGAAATAAATTTAGTTGTAATGAACACATCATCGCTTCCAAGACAATTCGCTCTAGACCTTAGCCATACACCTAAATCCAGTTTAGAAAACTACTTGCCTGGCAAGGATTTCGCTCTGGTCTCTGCACTGCAGTCTCTTTGTAAGTCCTGGAATCAAGCGGCTACCAGCCCATCTAATAATCCACTAAACCACCGATGGATATATTGGTGGGGACCAGAAGGATCTGGACGCACACATTTACTAGAGGCAATGACCAATGCAGCGGAACAGATTGGGGCTGAAAATTTTTCTTTGAATCCAAATGAACCCGTTTCCTGGGTGCACCTAGAAGAACAAATGAGTGCTCTTGCTGATAAGGGGACGCCCTCAGTAATTACAGTTGATGATGTCGATCGACTGGACGATCGTCTGGTTGGGGCATTGTTTCGCATTCTGAATATCGTTCAGGCAAGTAAAAACATCCATATTTTTATGGCTGGCAAGGCTGCACCAGCTAATCTAGAGCTGCGCGAAGACCTACGCACCCGCCTGGGCTGGGGTTTAGTCTTTCAAACGCAACTTTTGGATGATGATGAGAAAATACAAGCCTTAGAGCAAGCGGCAAGAGCGCGAGGCCTGGTTTTATCTCCAGATGTTTTACCTTGGTTATTAAATCGCTTTTATCGTGATATGCCCAATTTGATGGCTTTGATTGATGCTTTAGATGCTTATTCACTAGAAACGAAACGTGCTGTAACCTTGCCACTCGTTCGCGAGCTTTTACAGCCAAAATAATTTACTTAATATTCAATTTGTGACCCAGTTAGCCCTTTTCGATTTAGATCACACCCTACTTCCTTGCGATAGCGATTATGAGTGGGGTCAATTCTTGGCACGTATTGGTGTAGTGGATAGCGAGTACTACGCTAAGCAAAACGAGCGTTTCTATCAAGACTATAAAGAAGGCAAACTCGATATCCATGAATTTCTGCGATTTGCCTTAAAGCCCCTTTCAGAACATTCACGCGCAGAACTCAAAGAATGGCATGACGCATTCATGGAAGAAGTGATTCATGGCCAGTTAAGACAGCAGGCAATTGATCTCGTAAAACGCCATCAAGATGCTGGCGATTTATGTTGCGTCATTACCGCAACAAATAGTTTTGTGACACGTCCCATTGTAGAAAGTTTTGGTATTGAGCACCTCATTGCAACTGAACCTGCCACCCTCGAAAACGACCCACTCGCCAACTACACAGGCGAAGTAAAGGGTATCCCTAATTTTCGTGCAGGCAAGATTCAAAACCTGCATGATTGGCTCGCAGCCCAAAAATTATCTTTCGATAATATGCCGCGGAGTTATTTCTATTCTGACTCAATGAATGACCTTCCTTTGCTGGAAGAGGTCAGTAATCCTGTTGCAACAAACCCCGATGATCGTTTGCGCCACGAGGCCAATAAACGCAATTGGCCCATTCTTGATCTGTTTGTATGATTACTAAATTTATTAAACGCATCTTGCGTCGTGACCCGATGGTCAAACATACGCAAGCCAATAACACTGGTGCACCAAAACGCATCCCCAAAAAAGCCCATCGTATTGATCCGCATCTCCTTTCTAAGAATGCAGTCAAAGTCACGCATACACTCCAGCAAGCAGGTTATGAAGCGTTTATTGTTGGCGGGGCAGTACGTGACTTGGCCCTAGGAATTGGTCCAAAAGACTTTGACGTCGCCACCAACGCAACCCCAGATCAAGTGCAAAGACTCTTTCGTAAGGCGCGCCTCATTGGTCGTCGCTTTCAGATTGTGCATGTCACCTTTTTTGGGAAAGGCCACCCTGAAATTATCGAAGTGTCTACTTTCAGAGCCCTACTAGATAACGCTGGAGACCATGTCGCTGAAAGTGGACGTATTTTGCGCGATAACGTTTGGGGTTCACAAGGTGAAGACGCTGCCCGGCGGGATTTCACAATTAATGCGATGTATTACGATCCTTCTTCGGAAACGGTATTGGACTATCACGGTGGAATGGCCGACATGCAAAAGAAAACTTTACGCATGATTGGTGATCCGGCAAAGCGTTATCGTGAAGATCCCATCCGCATGCTTAGAGCAATTCGTTTTGCAGCCAAGACTGGCTTTACATTAGATGCACTTACATGCGCGCCCATTGCAAAACTCAGCAATCTTTTACAAGACGTTCCTTCTGCCAGACTGTTTGATGAAATTCTCAAGCTATTAATGTCAGGATATTCCTGGGCAGCTATTCAAGGACTAAGGGATGCTGGGTTACACCATGGTTTATTACCCTTACTTGATCACATCCTCGATAGTGGGGAAGGCTCCAAAGGAGCAAATGATTTTGTTAAGTTGGCATTAGCCAATACGGACCAACGTATTCAATCCGGGAAAAGTGTTTCTCCTGGATTCTTATTTGCCACGTTACTCTGGCCAGATCTCTTGAAAAACTGGAAAGCCAATATCGCCAAAGGAATGTCTAATCTCCCTGCGCTAAATGAGGCGATGGACGATACGATTGCTACTCAAAGCAGTGGTATCACCATTCAACGCCGCTTTGAAAGTGATATGCGTGAGATTTGGTCAATGCAGCCCCGTTTTGAGAAACGCGTAGGTCGCTACCCTTATCGCCTTATCGAATCCCCACGCTTTAGGGCCGGATATGACTTCATGCTGCTGCGCTGCGCCACTGGCGAGCAGAATCCAGCATTAGGTGAATGGTGGACCAACTTTATTGCGGCAGACCCAGACGGCCAAGATGAGTTAATGGCTAACGCAAAGAATGAATCTGGCAATAGCGCCAATCCCGTTAAACGGCGTCGTCGCAGAAAACCCAAAGTAGATGCTCCACCAGCAGACAATTCACCAGACTAAGCAGACTTAGAGAAATTTCAGTAAAGTAGTTTTATCTCTAGTTTGGAAATATATGGCACGGGCTTTTATCGGATTTGGTGGCAATATCGGTGACACGCGTCAGATCATTACTGACGCCATTGTTTGCCTGGCCTTGCGCTCCGAACTCCATATCCTTGCCAAGAGCTGCTTTTATCAAAGCGCGCCTGTCGAAGCGACTGGCGGCGACTATATCAATGCCGTTATTGAAATTGAAACCGAGTTAAGCCCATATGGGCTTTTACATGTGTGCCAAGCAATCGAACAAGAATTCGGCCGGGAGCGTCCCTACTCAAATGCTCCACGTACTTTAGATCTCGATATCCTCTCTTTTGAGGGAGTCATCCAAAACGAGACAGAGCTCATTCTTCCCCACCCCAGAATCATTGAGCGTTCTTTTGTACTCCTCCCCCTTTTAGAGATAGCCCCCAACTTCTTTTTGCCAGATTTAGGCGAGCTGAAGTCGTATATACCTAAAGTAGCCCATCAAAGAATAGAAAAACTACCCTGCAGGAACTGCAATTGTGGGGAAAAAGACGTTTATAGCCCATCGTCTCATTAATTCATTAAACTCTCGCCATGGGTTACTTACAAGGCGATAAGCCAATCTCGATTACTAAACTCCTCGCAATGCATGCTGAGCGAGAAAAAATTACTATGCTCACCGCATATGACTCGACTATGTCTGCCTTACTCAATCGGTGCGGCGTTGATGTTATCTTGATCGGTGATTCACTGGGCAATGTAGTTCAGGGGCACTCTAATACGACTCCCGTTACCGTAGAACAAATGGCGTATCACACAGAATGCGTAGCGCGTGCAAATACGCAAGCATTTATTATTTCTGACTTACCATTTGCGAGCTATGGAGATCCAGTGCAGGCGCTAGATTCAGCCGCCGAACTAATTCGTGCTGGTGCAGGCATGGTGAAGCTTGAAGGTGGAGATTGGCAAGTGGAGATCATCCAATATTTAGTTGAGCGCAGCGTACCCGTGTGTGCTCATCTTGGCTTGTTACCGCAATCTGTTCATGTTTTAGGTGGGTACAAGGTACAAGGTAAATCTAAAGATACTGCAAGCCTCTTACGTGAACAAGCATTAGCCTGCGAAGAAGCTGGTGCGCAAATGTTAATACTTGAAGCAATTCCTTCTTCCTTAGGCAAGGCAATTACCGAATCACTCTCCATTCCTACTATTGGAATTGGTGCTGGTGCAGATTGCTCTGGTCAAGTACTCGTTTTACCGGATATGCTGGGCATCAGCCCAGGAAGACCTCCTAAGTTTGTCAAAAACTTTATGGAGGGTAGAGCCTCGATTGAGGCTGCAGTCAAAGCCTATGTTCGCGAAGTGAAATCTGGAAAATTCCCAGCATCTGAACACGGCTTTGCTGGCTAATCGCTTCTTAATTAAAGAAGCTCTTTACACCCTCAAACCAGCCCTTTTGCTGCGGGCTATGTTTATCACCACCAGACTGTAGACTTTCATCAAACTTCTGGAGCAATTTTTTCTGCTCATCAGTGAGCTTGATTGGGGTCTCCACCAGTACGTGCACAAAAAGATCACCCACTAAAGTGGAGCGCAATCCTTTAATTCCTTTGTTGCGCAAGCGGAAAGTTTTACCCGTTTGCGTTCCTTCCGGAATCGGAAACTCCACGCGTCCAGATAAAGTTGGCACTTCAATTTCTCCACCGATAGTTGCAGCAGCAAATGAAATTGGCATTTGCACATGCAAATCACTGCCATCGCGCTCGAACACTTTATGCGGTCGAACACGAACTTCTACATAGAGATCTCCAGATGGTCCACCGTTAACACCAGGCTCACCATTTCCGACTGAACGGACGCGCATGCCATCATCAATACCTGCTGGTATTTTGATTTCGAGCGTTTTTTGTTCCTTATGTTTTCCACTACCGTGACAAGTTTTGCAAGGCTTAGGAATGTACTCACCAGTACCACGGCATTTCGGGCAAGTTTGTTGCATTGAGAAAAAGCCTTGCTGCACGCGCACTTGGCCATGACCATCACACGTCGAACACTTTTCTGCTTTGCTGCCAGGTTCAGCACCTGTGCCATGACAGGGTTTGCAATTACTCCAACTGGGCACACGGATCTGAGTGGTATACCCTTCAGCAGCCTGCTCAAGAGAGATGTCCATGTTGTAGCGCAGATCTGCACCCTTATAGACCTGTGGGCCAGCATGGCGACCGCCACCTTGACCAAAAATATCACCAAAAATGTCGCCAAAGGCATCCGCAAATCCGCCGCCGCCGCCAAAACCACCACCACCAAATCCGCCACCCATTGATGGGTCTACACCGGCGTGACCATATTGGTCATAAGCAGCGCGCTTATTGGGGTCAGTTAAGGTTTCATAAGCTTCTTTGACTTCTTTAAATTGCGCTTCAGTTGTTTTGCTATCAGGGTTGCGATCTGGGTGATATTTCATCGCTAATTTGCGATAGGCTTTTTTCAGCTCTTCATCGCTGGCGCCTTTAGCTACCCCAAGTACTTCGTAATAATCGCGTTTACTTTTAGGCACGGCCTATTCCTCTCAACAACCTGAATGACACAAGTCGGCACGAGGCCGACTTGTTATTTAAGTACTTCAAAACTACGTTAGATCAATATCCAATGACTCAATTACTTCTTGTCATCAACCTCTTTAAAATCAGCATCAACCACATCAGCATCTGGAGCTGCTTGTTGTGCACCACCAGGAGCTGCTCCAGGAGCAGCACCACCAGCTTTAGCCTGTTCAGCAGCCATGACTTTTTCGCCTAGCTTCTGACTTGCTTTGCCCAATGCTTCGGTCTTCGCCTCAATCGCTTCTTTATCGCTACCTTTGATTGCTTCGTCCAATTCTTTCAAGGCCGCTTCAATGGCTTCTTTTTCAGAGGCCTCTAAGCTAGCACCGTGCTCTTCCAAGGCTTTCTTGGTTGAGTGAGCCAAAGCATCAGCAGTATTACGTGCGGTTACCAATTCCAAAGCCTTCTTATCTTCAGCGGCATTGGCTTCAGCATCTTTCACCATGCGTTGAATTTCTTCTTCGGTCAAGCCAGAGTTAGCTTTGATCGTGATCTTGTTTTCTTTACCAGTAGTTTTGTCTTTCGCAGTGACATGCAAAATACCATTGGCATCAATATCAAAAGTCACTTCAATTTGTGGCAAACCACGTTGCGCAGGCGCAATACCTTCGAGGTTAAATTCGCCCAGTAACTTATTGGCAGCAGCTATCTCACGCTCACCTTGGAAGCACTTAATGGTTACCGCAGGCTGGTTATCTTCAGCCGTGGAGTACACCTGAGAATGCTTGGTAGGAATGGTGGTGTTCTTTGGAATCATCTTGGTCATTACGCCGCCCAAGGTCTCGATACCCAATGACAATGGGGTAACGTCCAAGAGCAATACGTCTTTACGATCACCAGACAATACGGAACCTTGAATCGCAGCGCCAACGGCAACTGCTTCGTCAGGATTAACGTCTTTACGTGGCTCTTTACCAAAGATTTCTTTTACTTTGTCCTGAACTGCAGGCATCCGTGTTTGACCGCCGACCAAAATGACGTCGTCGATATCGGCCACATTAACGCCAGCATCTTTAATCGCAGTTAAGCAAGGGCCAGCCGTACGGTTGATCAATTCTTCTACTAAAGATTCCAACTTGGCACGAGTCAATTTCAAATTCAAATGCTTAGGACCGCTGGCATCAGCTGTCACATAAGGCAAATTGATTTCTGTTTGCTGTGCAGATGACAGTTCGATTTTGGCTTTTTCTGCAGCATCTTTCAAACGCTGCAATGCCAATACGTCCTTACTTAAATCTACGCCCTGTTCCTTTTTGAACTCAGCAATGATCCAGTCAATGATGCGTTGGTCAAAGTCTTCGCCACCCAAGAAAGTATCGCCGTTAGTGGAGAGCACTTCAAACTGCTTCTCGCCATCTACGTTTGCAATCTCAATGATGGATACGTCGAATGTACCGCCGCCCAAGTCATATACGGCGATCTTGCGATCTACTTTATCTTGCTTGTCCAAGCCGAATGCTAAAGCAGCAGCAGTAGGCTCGTTGATGATGCGTTTCACATCCAAACCAGCGATACGACCAGCATCTTTCGTTGCTTGACGTTGACTGTCGTTAAAGTAAGCAGGAACAGTGATCACCGCTTCAGTCACTTCTTCGCCGAGATAGTCTTCGGCAGTCTTTTTCATTTTGCGTAAGATTTCTGCCGACACTTGCTGTGGCGCCATTTTCTTATCACGTGCTTCAACCCAAGCATCACCGTTTTCTGCTTGAATAATTTTGTAAGGCATGAGGCCGATGTCTTTTTGCACTTCGGCATCAGTAAATTTACGACCCATCAAACGCTTCACTGCGTAGATCGTGTTTCTAGGATTAGTTACTGACTGACGTTTTGCTGGCGCACCAACCAATACTTCGCCGTCTTCAACGTAAGCGATGATAGATGGGGTTGTGCGAGCGCCTTCTGCGTTCTCGACAACTTTAGGTGCATTGTTTTCCACGACTGAAACACATGAATTTGTGGTTCCTAAGTCGATTCCGATAATCTTTCCCATAATTGCTCCAAAAAATTTAAGTTACTAAGTTGTTTTGATGAATTACTACTGTGAATATTTCAATACCAAATAAATGGGGTCTAAAAAGAAGAATTCAAGGGCTGGAATAGCAAAAAAGGCAGAAAACTGCCTTTTTATGCAATTTTTGAGGTTTTATGCCTTATTTGGGCGCACTAACTGTCACTAAAGCAGGTCTGAGTACCCTGTCAGCAACCGTATAACCCCGCTGAAGCACAGAAACTACCGTATTGGCGTCTTGCTCAGAAGGCACTGAGGCGATGGCCTGGTGATGGTGTGGATCGAATTTATCCCCAACCGCTGGGTTAATTTCGGTCATACGGCCTTTTTCAAATGCCGACAAGAGCTGCTTCAAGGTAATTTCCAGGCCTTCTTTAAAGGCTTTAGCATCACCCGCGTCGGTACTTAAAGCAGCATAAAGACTATCCGTTACTGGCACTAAATGTTCTGCAAAGCTTTCAATTGCAAACTTATGGGCTTTGGCAATATCTTCAACGGCGCGGCGGCGAATATTTTCACCTTCAGCCTTAGCGCGCAAGAACTGATCTTGCAACTCGCCAATCTTTTGATTGAGATCCTCAATCTCTTGCTCAGGCGTCTTTTCAGCAGCGGGTTCAGCGGCTGCTTCTGCCTGGGGATCGGCAGCAGTATTTTCTTGTTCTGGAGATGGGTGTTGATTTTCTTGTGTCATGGCGGCTATTTTACTTTTCTATCAGAATGGCTACTACTGTGCAATATGGGGTCGATCAGATCAATTTCAAGACTTCGCTCTTTCAGCAATCTCGGCTCTTTCATTACGCTTAGCCAGCACTTCTGCTGACTCGACCCCCAAAGACCAGCCTAACAGATGCTCATAGGCTATGTCTCTTAGGGCATCAATCCATTTTGGATTGCTATTTAAGCAAGGAATATAACGGTAATCCTTGCCGCCGTGCTCTAAAAATATTTCTCGCGCTTCCATGGCAATCTCTTCCAGCGTTTCTAAACAATCTGCTGGAAATCCTGGGCAGAAAATATCTACACGTTGACAACCCTCTTTTGCTAATTTTTCAATTGTTGGGGCGGTATACGGCTTTAACCATTCCGCTTTACCAAAGCGAGATTGGAAAGTGACAATGTATTGACCCGGCTCTAAACCTAAAGATTCACCAAGTAAACGCCCAGTTTTCAGGCACTCGCAGTGATAAGGGTCGCCTTTCATTAAGTTGCGCTTAGGCAAACCATGGAAGGACATCACAAATCGATCGCCTCTTGCAAAATCAGGATATCCATCCTTATCCCAGCTAGATAAAACTTGATCGCGAAGTGCGGATATATATGCAGGATTATCGTGATAGTGCTTAATTAAGCGTAACTCTGGTTGATCACGCCAAGTCCCCAGAACTCGAAAGACTTCATCAAAACTAGATGCTGTAGTGGTGGCGGAGTATTGCGGGTACAAAGGCAAGAGTAATAAACGCTCCATACCCCGTTCTTTCAAGTCTTCCAAAACTTGCTGGGTTGAAGGCTGACCATAACGCATAGCCAAATCCACGAGGACGGTATGGCCCTCATTAGTAAATTGCTCACCAAGTTCTTTGGCTTGCAACCGTGAGTAATGCATTAGAGGCGAGCCTAACTGTGGCATCCAAATGGATGCATATTTTTTAGCAGAAGCACTGCTACGAATCGGCAAAATAATGCCATTCAAAATGCACCACCAGATGATGCGGGGAATTTCTACGACCCGAGGATCAGAAAGAAATTCCTTTAGATAGGCTCTAACGGCTTTGGGCGTTGGTGCAGATGGTGTGCCCAAATTCAACAGCAGCACTGCTGTCTTAGAGGCTCGTAAGTGTGGATTCGGATTCAAAATAACTTGTCTCTAGTAAATAACTGTTTTTATAAATGCATTCAATTGTTTTTAGGAGCTAAGCGCGCCCGATAGTAGCTTAGAGGTAATGTCCACAATCGGAATCACCCTGTCATAAGCCATTCTAGTTGGGCCAATCACTCCCAAAGTACCCACGATCTGGCCATCAACACTATAAGGAGCACTGATGACTGCCAAATCTTCGTAGGGCAATAAATCAGTTTCGCCACCAATAAATATTTGAATTCCATCTGCGTGACTAGATACATCCAGTAACTGCATTAGGACCGATTTTTGCTCCAACATGTCAAACATTTTACGTAGCTTATCTAGGTTAGAACTCAAGTCACCAACATTAAGCAAGCGACGTTCGCCTGACAGCACCATATCGCCACCACCCATATCGTAATCCGCAACCCCGCTTTGTAAAGCTAAGGCCATTAATCCAGAGATATCTGTTCGCAAATTATCCAAATCCAATTTGAGGTGCATCCGAACTTGTTCAAAACTTTTTCCCGCAAACTGAGCATTAATAAAGTTACCCGCTTCGATCAGCTGGCTAGGAGTGTAATCCTGAGTCGTAGGCAGAATCCGATTCTGAACATCGCCTTCAGGCGTCACCATAATCAATAAGATCTTCCCTTCACCTAAGCGCAAAAACTCAATATGTTTAAAAACCTGGGCGCGCTTAGGAGTCATCACTACCCCAGCAAAATGGGTCAAATTTGACAACATCTGAGCTGCCGAACTCAGCACTCTTTGAGGGGAGTCTGGCAAAAGGCCTTTTTCCACTTCCCGGGCAGCCATCTCCTCGAGAGGGCGAACCGTGACCATCGTATCTACAAATAAACGATAGCCCCTAGGGGTAGGTATACGGCCTGCAGAGGTATGTGGGCTAGTGACTAGGCCCATATCTTCCAAATCCGCCATGACATTGCGAATAGTGGCTGCCGAGAGATCTAAACCCGAAAATCTGGATAGCGTGCGCGAGCCAATAGGCTGCCCCTCCTCGATATAGCGCTCGATGAGGGTTTTTAGTAAAGCGCGGGAACGTTCATCCATGGTGGAAGGGATTTTATGCCTATGGTTTAATCGTTATATGTTAAGCCCATCCCCCAATTCCACCAAGAAGGCATTTAGCCGGGTTGCGCTTGTCGGAAAATTTCAGGCAGACGGTATTGACCAATACCTGAAAGACCTGGCCAAACTGGTCGCCAGCCTAGGTTGTGAGGTCTTTATTGAAGCTGATACCGCCTCTCATCTTGGTTTGAGTGCTTACCCCACTAAAACTGCACAAGACTTTGCTGGAGCAATTGATCTCGTTGTTGTCTTGGGTGGCGATGGCACCATGTTGGGTATTGCCCGACAATTAGCTGGTAGCAATGTTCCACTCGTTGGAATTAATATGGGCCGACTGGGTTATATGACCGATATTCCCATACAGTCAGTTCAAACTACTCTGCCGAAAATTATTGCGGGCGAATATGAAGCTGATGCCAGAACATTACTGGATGCAGTAGTTCTTCGCGATGGCAAAGAAATTAATCACGCTTTAGCACTAAATGATGTGGTCGTAAATCGTTCTGGCATTTCTGGGATGGTAGAGCTTGCTGTTCATGTGAATGGCTCCTTCATGT
>CAIMPQ010000041.1 GCA_903843315.1 uncultured beta proteobacterium | reverse complement strand
TCTAGAAACCAGCAAGCGGCTAAGGCGAATGTAACATGGCAAGCGGCAGAAGAGCTATCATTTGTTGCTGGCGGAAAATGGGCCTACTCTTTTTATCCAAACTCTACGTTTGGTGTAAAAAATTCTACAGTGCTGTCCTTAAACTTTGATGCTAACTATAACTATGCAGAAAATGCGACTGCGATGATGTATGTTGTGCAGCAAAATGGCCAGCGCAATATGACGAATTTCAATAGCCTAACAACCGGTTCTTGGAATAATCAGTTGCAGGAGAATGACACAACATTTGGTATTGGTATGAAGCATGCGGGCCTGCTGTCAGGTAAGTTGACGCTTACTGGTGACGCCACTTACTCACTTGGACAAACTGCTTACAACACTGGTTTAAATTACCCAACTAGCGGGGCTACAAGTTGCTCTTCTCCAGCCGTTGGAACCTGCGGATCACCAGGCACGATTCGTAATGCAATGGCTTCTTTGAAGTTCGGGGGTAGCTATGAGATTGATAAACATTCCAAACTCGGCTTACGTTATATCTACCAGCATTTAACTAGCAATGATTTTTACTACAACGGTCTGCAGATGGGAACAACACCTAATGCCGTTATGCCAACCAATCAGACTTCGGGTAGCTACAACGTCAATGTCATCGCTGCTTCATATACCTATAGCTTTGATTGATACATTCTTAATGTTACACAATAAAAGAACGGATTAAATATGGAAACTAAACAACCGAGTACATTGAAGCGGTTTTGGGCTTTCATTAAGAAGCCTAGCGCTAAATATTCAATCCTTGCTATTTTCTCGGTTGCATTTATTTCAGGCATCTTGTTCTGGGGTGCTTTTAATACAGGTATGGAGGCAACCAATACTTTGGCATTCTGCACCACCTGTCATGAGATGCGGGACACTGTGTATCAAGAGTACAAAGAGACGATTCACTACAGTAATCGCAGCGGAGTTCGGGCTATCTGTTCTGACTGCCATGTACCAAAAGACTGGGTGCATAAAATGATCCGCAAGTCCCAGGCTAGCTTTGAAGTTTGGGGCAAAATCACAGGTTCTATTGACACTCCTGAGAAATTCGAGGCTAAGCGTATGGAGTTGGCAAGTCACGAATGGGCACGTATGAAGGCCACCAACTCACGTGAGTGTCGCAATTGCCATGATTTTGATGCTATGAGCCCTGAATTGCAGAAGCAAACGCCTTATAAGAAGCATATGAAGGCAAAAGAGGCTGGCAAAACTTGTATTGACTGCCATAAAGGGATTGCGCATCAACTCCCTAAAGAGTATGAAGAGTCAGATGACGATTAAGCGTTTGACAGCCTGTTAAGGCTCTTGGACAATGGCTGGGTTAGTTCATTCCCAGCCATTTTTTATTATTGATAATCCATTTTCCAATTTCTGAATTTGCCTTCAAATCAACCTACTCTTCGTGCTCATTCGCTAACCTGCGTTCGGGGTGAGCGTACCTTATTTACGGGCTTAAGTTTTGAGGTAGTTTCAGGTGAGTGGCTTCACATTCGCGGTGAAAATGGCATTGGTAAAACTAGCTTATTGCGAATTTTGGCTGGTCTGTCTAAACCTGCTGCTGGTAGCGTCGATTGGAACAATTGCTCAATTGAAGCGGACCCTTCGGAGTACCATCGCAATCTCCTGTTTTTGGGCCACCGAGATTCTCTGAAAGAGGATTTAACTGCCTTAGAAAATCTGGAGATCGCTACCGCTTTGGATGGAGTTCAGATCTCCACAGATGACGCGCTGCTTGCATTACATCGCTTTGGTTTACGAGGGCGTGAAGATCTTCCGGTGAATTGTTTATCAGCTGGCCAAAAGCGTAGGGTACTTCTGGCCAGATTGCTTTTGCGCAAAGCAAAGCTTTGGATCTTGGATGAACCATTTAATGCCTTAGATGTGCACGCAGTTGAAATGCTCTCTGAATTAATTTCTGAGCATATTGAGGCTGGTGGTATGGCGATTATGACTAGCCATCAAGAAATCCTCATGCCAAATGGGAGAGTGGTGCAGCTATGAACGCGTTAATTGCAGTTATTCGTCGCGATTTGCTTCTAGTAATGCGTCGTAAGAGCGAAGTTCTGACGATTTTGTTCTTTTTTATGATTGTGACAAGTCTTTTTCCTCTAGGAATTGGCGCAGATACAGCCCTCCTGCGTAAGATTGCCCCTGGGGTGATTTGGGTAGCAGCATTGTTATCAACGATGCTAGGCCTACAGCGCCTATTTGCCAGTGATTTTGCCGATGGAACCCTGGAGCAAATGGCGCTTTCTCCAACTCCATTAGGCCTCCTCGTGGGGGGTAAAATTACTGCACATTGGCTGGTTTGTGGTTTACCTCTAGTTTTATTGGCACCAGTCATTGGTATCCAGTTTGATTTGGATACAAGCACCTTAGGAGTATTAATTTTGGCCTTACTGATTGGCACACCGATTTTGTCTTTGATAGGCGCAATAGGCGCTGCATTGACTCTAGGTGTACGAGGTGGCGGCGTTCTTCTGAGTCTATTAGTTCTCCCTCTTTATATTCCTGTCTTGATTTTTGGTGCTGGCGCTGTTTATGCGCAAAGTGTCGGGCTCGATACCACTGGGCATTTCTCAGTATTGGGTGCGCTATTAGCACTCTCTTTGTTTTTTGCCCCCTGGGCAACCACAGCAGCTGTAAGGATTGCGATCGAATGAGTACTACTTCAAGCAATCGTGTGATTCATTGGTTTAAGTTTTCAAGCCCTGCCACTTTTTACCCGCTTGCTGGAAAACTCATTCCATTCTTTTGGGTGCTTACAGTGCTCTTTGGAATTGCCGGACTATGGATCAGTTTTTTTGTCGCGCCAGTAGATGCTGTGCAAGGCCAGGGCTACCGTATTATTTTTGTTCACGTACCGGCATCTTGGATGTCGATGTTTATTTATATTGTGATGGCTGTCTGGGCTGGTCTGGGTCTAGTGTTTAATACACGCCTTTCAGCAATGATGGCTCAGGCTCTAGCACCTACCGGCGCCCTGATGGCTTTCTTATCCTTATGGACGGGCGCCTTTTGGGGTAAGCCGATGTGGGGCGCTTGGTGGGTATGGGATGCTCGCTTAACTTCAGAATTAATTCTTTTGTTTTTGTATCTTGGTTTTATGGCACTGCAAGCATCGATTGATGATCCACGGCGCGCTGATAAAGCGGGTGCAATCTTGGCTTTAGTTGGCGTAGTGAATGTTCCGATTATTTACTTCTCAGTGAAGTGGTGGAATACCTTGCATCAAGGCGCATCTGTTTCTATCAATAAATCACCAGCTATGGCACATACCATGTTGTGGGGGATGCTATTGATGGCACTGTGTTTCTGGATGTACTCAATTGCAATTGCATTGATGCGAGTGCGAACGATTATTTTAGAGCGTGAGTCGCATTCGGATTGGGTAAGAACCTTGGAAGAGGTGAAGTAACTATGTGGAATTCACCAGCAGAATTTTTTGAAATGGGTGGTTATGCCCTATATGTTTGGTGTAGCTTCGGTCTATGTGCTTTGATATTGATATTGGAGCCCCTTGCTATTAATAACCGTCGCAAAGCAATTGTGAATAGATTAAAGCGTGAGATTCGTGCTGAGAAATTCGATAAAGAAGGAATGAAGTGAAGCCAAGACACAAACGGGCGCTAATCATTATTGGCGCTCTCGCAACGTTAGCGATTGCAGCAGTATTCATTCTTAATGCCCTCAATAGCAATA
>CAIMPQ010000040.1 GCA_903843315.1 uncultured beta proteobacterium | reverse complement strand
GGAATGTTCCTATACTAAATAGGACTTATCTGCCTATTTATCTAAATCCAGCAATTTATGCTCAATGGCATAGCGGATGAGGTCGGCCTGATTAGATAGGCCCAACTTAAAGAGGATATGCGTTTTGTGCGTGCTAATCGTTTTAATGCTGAGTGAAAACTCGTCTGCAATATCGGTCAGAGAAATTCCCTTCACTATCCGCACCAATACTTCATGCTCTCGGTTAGAGAGGTTGTTGTGCAGGTGGGTATTTGCGCCTGGAGAGGCATCCGCAGCTAATAATTCTGCTACTTTGGGACTAATGAACATACCTCCAGAAGCTACCCGCCGGATTGCGGGTAAGAAATGGTCACTGTCTTCTTCTTTAGACAGATATCCAGAGGCTCCAGCACGAATGGCGCGCACTGCATATTGCTCTTCTGGATGCATGCTAAAGATCAAGATCGGTAATTTAGGACGCTCAGCCTTGATTAACTTAATCAGCTCAATGCCACTTCTGCCTGGCATAGATAAATCTAGTACCACCATGCTCCAATCTCGTTCTCGCACCTTTTCTAGCGCTTGATTTCCGCTGCTTGCTTCGCCAGCCACTATTAAGTCTTCAGTTTCGGCCAAGATCTTTCTGAGGCCATCACGAATAATGGCATGATCATCGACAACTAAAACTTCGTGCTTCATGTAGTAGCCTCGGTAAAGATGGGTGAGCTCAAATCGAATTCCACCCGAATAGTAACCCCCTTTAGATCATTATTGCTAATAGTAAATTTAGCGCCCAAGGCATTGGCGCGCTCACGCATGCTCACCAAACCAAAGCCCCCTGACTGAAGTAAAGGTGAAAGCCCATTACCATCATCAGCAATAGAAAGTAAAAGTTGTTGATCTTCTTTGGTCAAAGCGATATTAACTTTAGTGGCTTCTGCATGGCGGGCAATATTGGTTAAAGACTCTTGAACAATTCTGAAAAGTGCAGTTGCTAAATCGCCATTACTTACGCATTCTTCAGCCTTTAGAACTAGGCTTACAGGTATTTGAGTACGCTTAGTAAATTCACTAACGAGCCACTTAACCGCCTCTTCAAAACCCAAGTCATCCAAAATAATCGGACGCAATTCAGTTGATATCCGGCGCACTGAAGAGATGGCGCCATCTAATTGCTGCTTCATTTCCGTAATGCGCTCTTCAGGGGGAAGATGACCTTCTTTAATGCGACCACTCAACCAAGATAGCTCAAGTTTGAGACCAGTTAATTGCTGTCCTAAATCGTCATGAAGTTCCCGAGCTATTCGCGTTCTTTCTTGCTCCCGAATACTTTCAAGAGATTTAGATAATCCGCGTAATTGATGGTTCATTTCACGCAATTCAGTTTCTGCACGGCGATGCTCAGTTACATCTCGCAGTACCGCAGTCAACTGCCGCTGGCCATTAATCATAGTTTGAGAAATTGTTGAATCAATTGGAAATTCTGTACCGTCTGAGCGAAGTCCAACAATACCTAGCTGCGGCCCCATTGCTCTCGAACCCATATCTGATTTTTTGAATTTCTGCACATCTGAATGATGCGTTTCACGAAAACGTTCGGGTAATAGCATTAACAAGGGCTGACCAATGACGTTTTCCGCTTTCAGTCCAAACATTCTTTCTGCAGAGGGATTGAACAGAATAATATTTTGCTTTTCATCGACCGCAATAATGGCATCCATCACTGACTCAATCGTGTGTCGATATCGGTCATGTGCAACGCCTAATTCATCTGCCAATTTTTTCTGACGTAGGACCTCTCGAATCAATAAACCTGCTGCTCCAATTATAAAAAAACTGACCATGACTGATGTCATCGCGATTGGAATAGCAGTCTCTCGCCAAGTAGATAAAGCCTCTTCTTCATCATTAGCAACTGCAATGAAGAGAGGAAGTTTTGGAATGGCGCTTAAAACCAAATCTTCCTTTTCCCTGCTATTTTTCTGATGACTAACAAATAGAATTTGCCCAGCTTCTAATATTGGGATAATTTCTCCCAGCTCGGGACCTATTACCCCAATCATATTTTCTCGATGCGGGTAGCTGGCAATCAAAATACCATCGTCACGATAAAGGGAAACTTGACGTGCATAGTCCAACTTAAGTAACTTATACACGTCTTCAAAGTGAGCGATATCAATTACTCCAACAATGACGCCTTTAAAATTACCCGCTTGATTGGTAACACTCCTAGCTACAAAAATATTCCATACTTTCAGCTGGGGATTAAGATAGGGCTTGCTGATAAAAAAACTGGGGGGCTTAGCACTAGTAAATGCCTTGAAATAATCCTGTTGACTGACATCGAACCTCTTTACAGGATGCTCTAAGGAAGAGTTGACAACCTCGCCTTTAGAGTCCACCAGATATAAAGCATCCATCTGACGCATACCTAGAACCCGAGTGGCTAGTAATAAATGGATCTCAATACTGTTGAAAGAAAAATCGTTCGCATAGGGCGCAGCTAAACGATTTTGTATTCCCTTTAATACTAAATTAGCGCTTTCAAAACTGCGCTCCGTTTGCTCAGCAAAGATCTTGGTCATGCCTACCGTTTCAGCACGCGTATGCGCTAATTCACGCTTACGTAAGTCCCACAATAAAACGCTTGTAGATAAGGCGACGATCAACAGCGTAATGCCGGCAAAAAAGCCAATGGGATAGGCGGGACGTCCATGGAAATTCATATTTTGATATTACCTCATGATTGGAGCTGTTTGATCCATATCAAGAAACGGCAAGCTATCTTACCAACACCTATTGCAAGCTATTTTCAGCAGAATATACTGACCAAAATTGGAGCGCTAAAGGAGACTTATATGAAAACAATGGTTTGCCCTCGTGTCAATGCTGAAGTGCGGATAGATATCACCGAAGGAAATTGCATATCCATTCATGGGTGTTTTGATGATGATGCCTGCCCTTTGGAAAACTGCTTTGCTAAAGAAAAATTAGGTGCTCGAGAAAACGAAAGTTACAGCCCTTCAAATCCGACCTGCAAGTTTGGTGATAGGGCCTAAACTTACTGGGTGCTAACTTTAGCATCCTCTATGATTACATCATAGTTATAGCCGTGACCGAAATCCTTGTTTGTGCGAACTACACCCCTAATCGTCACAACTGCTCCTACTTTAGTCTCATCCTTGGTTGTGATTACGATGTCATTGTTTTTGTTAGCTGCGTTACCAGATCCATCCCGCAAATGAATCCAGTTTTTATCCATAATGCCTGGGCTAAATTTAACCACTTTACCTCGCACTACTACCTGCTTATCCTTCAGGTTCGCAGACTGACCAATAATCTCCGCAACAGTGTAAGCATTTTGGCCAGAAGCCTTACTGACATTGATATCTCCGAGGTCTGCCACACTCATAGCAGATCCATGCGGAGAACTTCCGTGAGGGTTTACTGGAACTGAATCAGCGGCATAGGTCAAGCCAGCTAATCCAAATAATGCTGCGATTAAAAGTGTTTTCATCGTATTGAGCGCTTCATTTGTGATTGGATATACGAATATCTTAACCACTTATTGAAAGCTTGAGGAAATATTATTCCTCTACTCAATACATTACTCTGGTTTGATACCAGCGCTCTTAATAATTTTGCCCCAACGGACTGATTCTTTCTTTTGGAATGTCCCAAACGCTTCAGGGCTCATAGCGTAATACTTAGCCCCTTCTGACTCTAGCTTTTTTTGCACTGAGGGTTGCTGCATGATTTTGCTCACTTCATCATGTAACTTCTTCACCACGGCTGGTGGCGTTCCTGCTGGAGCAAACAAGCCAATCCAGTTTTTGACATCAAATCCAGGTAGTGTTTCGCTGATGCTCGGCAAATCTGGCATAGACGGGTCTCTATTTGCACCCGTTACCGCAAGACCTCTTAACTTATCACTCTTCACATAGGGAAGAATGGTTGGCATCGTGGCAAACATCACCTGGGTTTGCCCACCAATTAAATCGGTGATTGCCAATGCATTCCCTTTATATGGAATGTGGACCATATCGACTTTAGTTGTCATCACAAAGAGTTCGCCCGCTAAGTGACTAGCAGTGCCAATTCCGCCTGAGCCATAAGACACCTTGCCAGGATTTGCTTTCAAATAGGCGATGAGCTCACTGACATTTTTCACTGGAAGGCTTGGATTCACTGCGAGCAAGCCCTCTGCATCCAGCACAAATACTACGGGCACAAAATCCTTGAGCGGATCATAAGGCATATTCTTTACAAGAAAGGGATTTACTGCATGGGTACCAATACTACCCATGATGAGCGTGTAACCATCAGCAGGCGATTTAGCAACAAAATCGGCACCAATATTTCCGCCGCCACCCGTCTTGTTCTCAACAATCACAGGCTGACCAAAAGATTCACTTAAGCCCTGCGCAATGATCCGCGAAAAACCATCTGCAATTCCACCCGTAGCAAATGGAGAGATGATCTTGATTTGGTGATTGGGGTAATTATTCGCCTGAGCAAATACTCCCTGATGACCCAGAAGTCCCAAGCTCAAAATCATTGTGAGCGTAATTTTTTTCATATTCGATTTCTAAGATTTTTTAAGCAAGGGTGCGGGAGATAAACCCTGTACCTGATATTTTTTAATTAAGGCGGCTACTAAACCTGCGCCAATGAACTCTTCAACACATTCACGTAAAAATGCAATGGACTCCAAATGGGATTTTTTAGTGGCAATCGCTTGTTGAATACCCGTAAATTGACCCTCTAGAATACGTGAGCCCGGAATGTTTTGAGAGACAGTGATGAGGCCTGTTTTTAAACCTGCTAAAGCATCCAATTTCTCTCTTACAAATAATTCATTGCTCGCTTGGAGGCTATCTGCATGAACTAAAGTGGCATGTTTCAGGTTGCGTTGCAACCAGTGATCGTAGGCACTCTTATGGAATGAAGCAATCCGAATCCCGGGTTGATCAACTTGAGATATTTCTTGAATGGCAGAATGCGCAGGAACTAAGTAACTTGCCTCCAACTCAACATAAGCTGGGGTAAATGTGACTTTTTGAGCACGCGCAGGATCCGATCCCACCAAGGCGATGCCGCATCGTTCACTAGCAGCAGAGTCAACCACCTCTTCCTGAGTGTCGCAACCTAGTAGATTTAACTCAACACCTAAACGCTCAGCAACTGCACGGCAAATATCCGGTGCAATACCGGTAGGCTCTCCAGTGGGAGAGCGTCCCGTGACTAATAAAAAGTTGCCAAGATACACTGCGGCAGAAAGAACACCATGAGGAGCAAGCTGCTCCCTCACTAGGGGCGAAATGGGATTCAAAAGATATCTTGTAACAGATGACTTCAGTAATTTAAAACTGAACTGTCTCACCCTCTGTCATCGGAACGATTTTGATATTACTTCCCTTCATGGCTTCCTGAAACTCGGCCAACGTTCCTTTTGTCATTGGATTGGAGTTGTAATGCATCGGAATAACCATTTTTGGCTTGACCCATGTACGGATAGCAAATGCAGCATCATCTGGTGCCATTGTGAAATTTCCACCAATAGGAATCATTACTAAATCAGGCTTGTAATGTTCACTGATAAATTTCATATCACTAAATAAGCCGGTATCACCCATGTGCCAAATCTTGAAGCCATTCTCTAATTCGATGATGTATCCCATAGGCTCGCCAGCTGGGTGTGACTCTAATTTATCAGTAGCAGGATTTTTCCAAACTAATAAAGAAGAATGCTCAGCTTGCACTGCAGTCACTTTAATACCAGGCAATGGTGTTACACGACCAGTCTTATTAAAGCGATGCCCTAAATCAGCAGGTAAGATGCCCAATGTTGTTAATGGTGTCACCATGTCGGCTGGACCATACAGCTTGGTGTTATTCATCTTAGCCAATGCGGGAGCGTCACCAATATGATCAACGTGGGCATGAGTCACTAACAACAAATCAATTGGGCCAATCGCAGCTAAGTCATTCTTATACATTGGGGGTGTTTTAGGTCCACCAGTAATCCAAGGATCAATCAGAATCATTTTTCCTTGAGGGGTTTTAATCCGGAAACCTGCTTGTCCTAGCCACAGGACTTCAGTTTTACCTTGAACACCACTTGCAGCAGGACTTTGAGCTCGAGCTATCCCAGCAGTCAACAATAAGACTGCTGAAAGCAAAAACATTCCTAGTGATTTCGTTGTTGAACTATTTTTCATACCCTATCTCCCAGTGTATTTTTATATTGATAGGGGAAACTATAGCCGAAAAAGACAGTCTGGGTTTATATGGCACTGCATCAATTCTGACAACGCAGTTTAATCAAACAATCCAAAGAAAGGCATTATTTCCAGAAGATGGAAGTCTTTAGTGGGGATCCTGTTTTAATACTAATCACCCTCTTTTGCTCGGTACCCTCATAGGTGGCAGCAATGAAGTAATCACCTGCATCTAAATTCACCAGCATATAAGGCCCATCTGCCTGGGCATCAAAAATAACTTGCTTCTGAGTATTACTGATTTTGACATTAGCTCCGAAGATCCAGACCCCTCTTCCATCTGCCAACTGCGATAGCTCCAAGAGTAGCGGCCATTGTTTTGCTTCTGCAAGGATCGCAATTGTTTCCTCCTGTCCAACACCCCCAGTGATATAGGCAATCTTTTGGGAATATTGGGTGGG
>CAIMPQ010000039.1 GCA_903843315.1 uncultured beta proteobacterium | reverse complement strand
GGAAGCACCGCTATCTTGCAGCTGAGCCTCTAGCTCCCTGGCTGTATACAGTGGATTAATGTTGACCACGACATACCCAGCGCGTAATGTACCCATCATGGCTACTACATAGTCAACCACATTGGGATACATCAGCGCTACCCGTGCACCTGGTTCTAAATTGAGGGTCTGTAGATAAGAAGCAAAGTCTTTAGAGAGTCGATCGAGCTCTCGGTAGGAGAAAAATCTTCCCATCGCCTCAAGTGCTTTACGCTTTTCAAAGCGCCCTAGGCACTCGTCTAAGAAATCCGCTAGGGAGGTGTTCTTAAGAGGCGCAATTTCTTGCTCCACCCCTGCGGGATAATTTTTGAGCCAAGGTTTCGATTGATTCAAAGCCATTTAGGGATTAGCTCAATATCTGTTTCAAATGTTTAAGGAAAAGTTCTTCACCGTGATTGACTTTTTCATGCCACTCGTTTCCAGAGTGCTCATTTGCATCATCGGTAATATATTTAAAGGACTGCCATGGAATCTGATGATTGTTTGCCACATAAGCAATCGCAAATAATTCCATATCGACTACGTCTACTCCTTGGCTATGCAACCAAGGATCGGGGGCGGTTACAAAGCTATCGCCGGACCCACACACAAATTGTCCAGAGGAGACATATTCATAAGGCCTAGTACAAAATGGAGTTTGTCCACGTGGCGCAAGCGGCTCCGTTTCCATATCCCGTTGGATCACTTTACCGATTTCAAGCAGGCCATGTAATTGGGGGTTAATTTTTCCGGCAGTACCAAAATTGATGATTCTGCGTGGTGCAAAGAGTTCAATCGCTTTAATACTAGCGAGCGTGGCATTAATTTTGCCGATGCCGGAATACACAATCTCGACTCCTGAAGGCAAGATATCTCGCTTGAGCTCAGACTCTAATGCAGTGATAATGAGTAAATCCGTTTTCATAGTTGTCATTAATAATGAATTTATTAGATTATCTACCCGGCGTTCCCAATTTCCCCAAACCTGGGATTCTCTTCAGGGATATTTCCCCTTTACTAGCAAATCCTGCCGCTTTTAGAGAGTCAATCATCCAACTCAATTCCCTCGCCAATCAATTTAACTATACCCATATTTTAGGTATTGAATCCCGCGGCTTTATCTTCGGTTCAGCCCTGGCGCTCCATGCAAATAAAGGCCTTGCCCTTGCCAGAAAACCCAATAAGCTCCCTTTAGCATCACACCGTGAATCGTATGGTTTGGAGTATGGGGCTGATTCATTAGAGATTCAACAGTCAACCCTGCCTAGGGATGCCAGAGTCTTATTATTAGATGATGTACTGGCTACTGGAGGCACCCTGATTGCCGCGAATACCTTATTACGAAGTGCAGGCTTTGAAGTATGCGGTGCAATTACCTTATTGGAAATTACATTCTTGAATGGTCGTCAGATTCTAGATCAACAGGGCATTCCCAATAAATCCCTGATTCAGAGCTAAGATTACCTTAAGAAACTAGATGAGTTTCTTAGCACCCTTTAATAACTTCATTGCACCCCAACCGACTGCAAGTGTTTTGCTCGCTAATTTAGGCTTGTAATGCGCCAGCGCTGCAAATGCACTGGTCCATAAAATGGGATTGCCCTTAATAAAGTTAAAAGCATCAACGCCTTTATCAGCCCAAGAGAGCGGCTTCTCCCAAGGTTCAAAGTGTTCTTCAAATTCTTTGCGCTCCCGACTCGCCCGCATCATTAACTCATGGCGACGTCTCTCAAGCGCATAAATATCCTTCATTTAGACAGCGCCTCATGATCCTTGGCAAGCTCAGTAATCGAAGCTTCAAATAATTGAGGCATCGTCCGCAGTGATTGGACAATGAGCAAGGCCAATATCAGGCCAATCGTTAAAAAGGCTCCAGTTAAGAGTCCTAAGGCCATCATACGATCCGCTTCCCAGCTATAGATCACAATCAATAATGCCAACATCACCAGACCAATGAATAAAAAGAATAAAGCGCAAACAATCATCACGAGCAAATTAATAAATTTACTTCTGGCAATTTGCACATCGATCGAGAGTAACTCCAGGCGCGTTTGGGCTATAGAAGCACCGGTAGCAACCAGATTTTTAATTGAGGAAAGTAAGTTTTCTTGTGACATGCGATCCTAGCGACGGCGAATAAAAAGACCGATCAACAAACCTAATCCTGCAGCAACACCAACTGCTTCCCATGGATTACGATGAACAAAGTCATCAGCACCTTCAGCAACTTCCTTTGCTTTAACGCTTAACTTGCCCTCAATTCCAGAGAGGCTTTCTTTTGCGCCAGCAAGCGTTTCCAGCGCCTTATTGCGAATCGAACTAATAGTTTCGCTAGGGTGATCTTCTGTCGCTTGAATCAGGGCTTCTGCATCAGCCATCAGAGCCTTGAACTCGCCAATCAAGTGATCAGCCCCTGAAGAAACTGCCTCAGTAGAAATAAGATGTTCTGACTTTTTAGTGGTCATCGATATGCTTCCTTGGTTGTGGTAGCTCTATTCTAAGCATTTCTATGTGACGTGCCCAACAATAGAACGGTCATCCCTGCATTCCCTTCCTTGAACCGCTGTAGATAACTTTTCAGACCCGGTCGACGTTTTAATAGGGCCCGATATGGCTCACTGCCAAATGGGACCTGTTCACCAAAGAAGTATTCCTCAACCCGGTCCGCATATTGGTTGTTCTCAAGAGCCTCATGAACCGCCCATTTAATGCGACCACCCTCTCCGCTCGAACCGTACCCATGGATCAATACAATAGCCTTGATACCCAGGTCCATCGATTTTCGCAAGTGGTCTGTCAGCTGTCCCAAGGCATCCTCTACTAAGGGGCTACCCTGTTTAATATTAATTTCCACCGTATCCGAATTCAGAACGGGGATATTTTGTGATCCACAATGCGGACACTCTTCAAACAATGGGCGCACGTTTCCACAGTCGGGACACTCAGCAATAGATAACACGGTCAATGTACTTTAAGACAGTAATCTTATGAGCAGTATTTGCTTTCTAGAGTGGCAACATCAATTGACTTGTCATCAACCATCAGATTGAGGGCCTTCTGCGCCACATCACGGTTTTCTTGCGTCTTCAAATGGTTGTTGATCAGACTAGAAACATCTTTCCTAATTGAGGCGTTGCCATAACGTAAGCCCTTCAAGGTAGTTACTGCCTCAGCAGAAATTTTGCATTGCTGATTAACCAATTCAGAAGAATCTGAAGGCTTGGTATTGGCATAGGCAAATGCAGCAACAGAAATTGATACAGCGGCTAATAATGTCTTTTTCATCCTAGTTCCTTATTTTGTGACCACATGTAGGACAGCATCCCAAATCTTTTGCCTTCGTTTTTCTGAGGGCTGCATAAACACTCGATTCAGAGATCTCCATCTTTCTTGCTGCTTGCGCTGCTGTCATTCCCTTCCCTACCCATTCCAAAGCTAGATGTGTTTTCGGTATTTGTCTCTTCATTTAACCTCCCAATGTCAACACTATACTACAGAAGTTGTGAAGTTGTGAAGTTTAGTTATATAGGAAAAACACCTAGATGGTATGAATTCAGTCAATTTGTGGAAAAGTCTGGTCATTGCTACCCAGAATTGAGGCAAAGCAGATGGTCCAAGGTAGACAAGGTATGATTCAAAGGGTCAAAAGGAGCTAAAAAATGTACCGCATTGTTTTATTACTATTAGTAGGCATTGGGCTAATGGCCTGTAACAATAACGACAGGGTAGTGAGCGCCTGGGAAGTAAATGATGTGTATCAGGCAACGATGGTTAGCTCAAGTGCAGTTGCCGGACAAAAAACCTACGTTGGCCCTCCTATCAATACGATGGATGCCAACAATACGTACGAGATGTTCAATTTAAGAAGCACGCAGTCTAAGGATGGCGCTAAATCCTACGAACTCGTTGTCATGCTGACGTATTACTCGCAATGGCGCTACTACGATTCAGCAGTGTTGGAGACCAGCCCCGCTACCTCATTTAAAGTCATCTCAAGAGAAGCTGGCGTATGTGAAGACAGGGGATGTATGTTCAAAGAATTGCTATCCATCCAGTTAACCGATGCCTTCTTAAAAGACCGCGTAAAAAATGGATTCAAGCTCACTGTCTCCTCTAAAACTGGCGTGACAACCGATGTCTTCGTACCCTCGCAATACATCAAGGGCTACTTAAAGGCAGTTGATGGAACTAATTACTAATTAATTCGTCACATTCCTTGTGAAGTCAGATAGATAAAGGGGCTAACAGCCCCTTTATTTTTGTCTTTGCTGATGGGCCTCGCTCTGATAAGCGCATGGGTAATAAAAAAGCCACCCGAAGGTGGCTTTTTAACAACTAGAGTAAAACTGAATTAAACAGCTTTACGGGTTGTTTTTGCAGCAGGCTTAGCAACACCGTATTGGCCTTGAATGTTTGCCAAAGCAGCGTCAACACTTTTCTCAAAGTTTGCGAAAGCATCAGTAGCTGTAGCGCGAACTTGGTCAAATTGTTGAATTGAAGAATCAAATGCAGTTTTGAAAGCAGATACAAATGCCTCAGAACCAGCAGGAGCAGACTTAGTAGCTTCTTTAACGAACTTAACCAAATCAGCACGTGCGTCATCGATAGAAGCGTCAACTACTTGAGCAACTTCTTTGTTACCGTTACGAACTACTTTGTTTACTTTAGCTTGGTAAGCAGCAGCATACTTAGCAACTTCTTGAGCAGCTTCAGGCTGAGCTAACTTAGCCAATTCTTGTGGGTCTTTAATAGCCAATAATTGTGTGCTTGTATCTTGAGCAACAACTAAAGCATCTTTAGCAGCAGCTTGGTTGATTTCAGCTAATTCTTGTGCACTTTCAACAGCTACTTGAGCTAAGTGTTTAGCTGTTTCGATAGCTTTAGCTTGTGCTGTAGCGAATTGGTCGTTTAATTGGTTTTGAAACATGATATTTTTCCTAACTTAAGTTAATTGTTAAATTTTATTGCGATGCACCATTTTAAGAAGTAATTTGCGGCATTGCAACATAAATCTACAAAAAATATATAAATAATTGAACTGTTATGGAAAATAAACAACAAAATTAGGTTTAACCCATTGTATTTAATAGGGATTTAATTTTTGATCGGCAAATTACTCCTAAGCCACCCTTCTTTAGCAATTCGTCAGATCTGACTAAATCGATACGGTGAATTCAAGCAGATAGCTTAATTACCCGTTTCTAGGGGGCTGCCAGGGCCAGCGGCCATCGATTTCCAGAGTTAAGGACCAGCTTAAGAAGCAGCGGATCAGCACGATGGCGCCTAAAACCGCCACACTGGTTAAGGTAGGGCTAATTGCCACGGTTCGAATGACATCTCCCGCCACCAATATCTCTAGCCCCAGAATTAATGAACGGACAATCTGAACACGAAACGTCTTGTATGCAACATCTGATGACTGGGTAATTAATGCTTTAGCAAAACACAATAGGCCCCAAAGAACTCCGATGGACACAACGGAGACCCCTATTGCGTCCATCACATCGCTAACACCCCGAATGATCTCTATTTGATCCATGATTTAGATTCCTTTAAAGCGAAGATGATCAAAGTAATCGCACATGACTAGGATAAGAGGCCGCCCACCAGGCTCATAGTGAGGCCCAGGAGGGTCGCATTAAATACAAAAGATAGAAGGCTATGGGTTGTGACTAAGTTTCGAATTTTTGGCTCAACAATAATGATGTCGGCAGTTTGACACGTCATGCCAATCACAACCGAGAAATGAAAAAAATCCGAGTAGGCCGGGTTCCTAGTTCCCAAAAAGATTAAAGGGGTGAGTTCAGGTGGCTCTTTTAAGCAAGCATAGTAAGCATGGGCGTAATGCAGAGCATAAGCAGTGTGTAAAACCATCCAGGAAATAGCGAAGGTTATCCCTGTCATCAATACTCCAAGCACCCGCTCCTTCATTGGGATTTCACCAACGCTTCCCACATGAATAAAAATAGCAACCAAACTTACTCCGCTTGCTAACAAAGAAATAATATAGATCAGCAATTGACCATCGTCTTGTCGTGCGCTCAGATGAGATATTTTTTTTCTATTGAAATACTGCATCATCACAAATACCAAAATGAGATAGGTTGCTGACGCTGCACTCCAGGCTATCAAAAAACGGGTTGACAGGTAGTGGTCATGAAGAAGAAAGTAGGTCACGATGCCTACAAGAATGGCGTATAAAAGCCTAGGCTTTGCCTTAATTAATAACCAGTGAAAATTTACAGCCTTATCTTCCATCTTGACCACAATAAAATTCTTTTTGAATGCCATTTCTAGCGTTAGAAATGGGTACGGCGCTATATCCATATGGAGTATTGGGCGCTAGATCATCACTAATTAACATCACATGCCAATTGATGTCCTCGCGCCCAATTAAATCTACAACGTTATCCCAAAGATTGGTGTGTCAGTTAAGGCACTCCGCCTAACTGCTAGATCTTCGAAGAAGATTTAACCACCATACGTTTTCATCTCTTCTTGAGTGATATACCCGTCTCCATTGACATCCAATTTATTAAAGTGCCCTTCAGGTATGCCATAGGCTTTAGCCTCGTCAGCAGAAATTTTTCCATCTCCGTTGGTATCAATTGCTTTGAGCTCATCTGGGGAAAGTTTTCCATCACCATTGGCATCGAGCTTAGAGAACCATCCATGTTTGGCGCCATCAGGTCCCGAACTGCTTTTCATGCCATTCATTACAAAATAGGCAACGATTGCCAATACAACTCCGATAATTAAAACTTTAGATATTTTCATAGTCTCATCCCGTCCCATATTTTTATAAATACATCGATTAATTTCATATACCTAAAAGCAGAAAGGTATAGCATTAAGTCTAGTTATTATGAGGCTAGCATCAACATTGAATCTAGTTCAGTAGATGTCCTTGCCCTATATTTTTTGTACTCCAAATCTCAGACAAGGGGCTCAACGAGAATTAAGCCAAAGCAAAAGATTTGTTGCAATTAGAATGCCAATTAATTTGATATTGGTCAAATGATTAATGGGATATTTAACCCAAACATAGGGTTAGCCCCTCGGACTCTTGCTGGATCTGATTTTAGTAATCGATAAAGATCACTGAATGGCGGACTTCTGCCATACAAGTATGTGGAAACACCCCATATATAAGGGCAGAGATAGAAGCCACAGGATGGTACATATCTAAATCATGAACTCTAAGTCACTGATTTAGATAGTAATATGGCGGAGACGAGAGGATTCGAACCTCCGATCAGAGTTTTAGCCCCGATGCTCCCTTAGCAGGGGAGTGCCTTCGACCAGCTCGGCCACGTCTCCGTACTTCTTACTATTACAACGCCCCACAGTTTAACGGATAACCGTT
This sequence comes from uncultured beta proteobacterium, assembly GCA_903843315.1. Taxonomy (GTDB): domain Bacteria; phylum Pseudomonadota; class Gammaproteobacteria; order Burkholderiales; family Burkholderiaceae; genus Polynucleobacter. The sequence goes on along the minus strand of CAIMPQ010000039.1, from coordinate 1,401 downwards.
TCTGAGGGGATTTAATGGGTTTTACTTCTGGTCCAGCTCAAACGCCTTATGCAAAGCACGCACAGCCAATTCCATGTATTTCTCGTCAATCACCACTGAAATCTTAATTTCACTCGTAGAGATCATCAGGATGTTGATGCCCTCTTCCGATAATGTGCGGAACATTTTGCTTGCAATACCTACGTGTGAGCGCATCCCAACGCCCACTACTGAAACCTTAGAAACCTTAGGATCACCTGAGATTTCTTTAGCTTCGATGTGCGCTTGCACTGAGTTCCTCAGTAGATCTAATGCCTTTTGATATTCAGCACGCGGCACAGTGAAGGTGAAGTCGGTCTTACCTTCAACTGATTGATTTTGGATGATCATGTCTACGTCGATGTTGGCGTCGGCGATAGGGCCCAGGATTTGATAAGCGATACCTGGACGATCGGGAACTCCCAAAACGGTAATCTTTGCTTCATCACGCGCAAAGGCGATGCCGGAAATAGCTGCGGCTTCCATAGTGCTGTCCTCTTCAAATGTAATCAATGTGCCTGACTTCATCTCGATGTCTAAAGGCATCAAAGGATCTGTCAATGAAGACAGAACCCGGGTTTTAACTTTGTACTTACCTGCAAACTCAACTGAGCGAATCTGTAATACCTTTGAGCCCAAGCTCGCCATCTCTAGCATTTCTTCAAAAGTAATCTTGTCCAGGCGGCGGGCATCTTCACATACTCGTGGGTCAGTGGTGTACACACCATCTACGTCGGTATAGATTAAGCACTCATCGGCTTTTAGAGCAGCAGCCATTGCCACTGCCGAAGTATCTGATCCACCACGTCCTAAAGTAGTAATGTTACCTGCAGGATCTACACCCTGAAATCCAGTAACTACAACCGCTTTTCCAGCATTCAAATCAGCAAGAATTTTTTTATCATCAATGCTTTTGATGCGCGCTTTAGTGAATGCAGAGTCAGTATGCACAGTCACCTGCCAGCCTGCATAACTTACCGCATCAATGCCTTCACGAATTAATGCTAAAGCCAGTAAGCCAGAGCTCACTTGCTCACCGGTAGAGGCAATTTGATCTAACTCACGAGGATTCGCTTCTGGATTAATTTCTTTTGCCAGACCGAGCAGGCGATTTGTCTCTCCCGACATTGCGGAAGGCACTACGACTACTTGGTGACCTGCACGCATCCATTTGGCAACGCGTTTAGCGACATTGGCAATGCGCTCAACTGAGCCCATTGAGGTGCCACCATATTTATGAACGATAAGAGCCATAAAAACCGTCTATTTAACTATCTGTAACAGGAAATGAGTTTCCTGAGGGTCTAAAAAGGGCTTATTTTACAGGGTTTTGAAGCTACTAGGCCTTCTGCTCCCACTCGGGTCGAACCCGTGCTCCGGAAT
>CAIMPQ010000038.1 GCA_903843315.1 uncultured beta proteobacterium | reverse complement strand
ATTGGAGCGCAAACTATGCCATTAGTAAAGACTGGAAAGTATTTGGGATTGTGAATAATGTATTTGATAAGAGATATATTGCTAGTAGAAGTCCAGATGGAATCTTCCCCGGTGCCCCGTTAAACTTTCAGGCAGGGATGAGTTACCAATTTAATTGATGGGATGGCTATCAGTGCGACTATTTGTAAAGAAAAACGCCACCCTGGTGGGTGGCGTTGGACTGTTACATACTTCAAAATGGTGGAGTCGGCGGGAATCGAACCCGCGTCCGCAAATCCTCCACAACAAGTTCTACATACTTAGTCATATCGTTTGATTTAATCAGTTAGGCACGGATTGACACGTTCCTTACTGACGATTCACTAAATTTTCGAATCATTCCCCGTGACATGAAGTGATCTTATCTCTTGTAAATGACCCTGATGTAGCTTGCGCTACCTGACCCAAGAGAGAATCAGTTCAGGGGCAACCGCAATTAAGCGGCTAGTGCGAAACGTTCGTCGTTTGCAGTTATTACATTCCCATTGATTTACGAGATAACGGGTCCTCGGTATGCCCTTGATGCTTTGTAATCCACGTCGAAACCATGTCGACCCCAGAGTTCATGCATAGGAAGCCATATTTTAAAGCCGCCAGCCTTAAATTGCCCAATATCTTTTGGTTTATCCCTGATTGGGGAAGATGATTGGCAATAAATCGAGTGGGCTATTGATAATAAAATCCGCCCCCCAGGCCTCAGGAGGCTCTTTACAGCCACAATAGCCATAGGTAGCCGCAATGGTTAGCATGCCTGCCGCTTTGCCGGCAATCACGTCTCTAAGGTCGTCTCCCACGTAGATAGACTTCGTGGGGTCAATATTGGCCACTCTGGCAGCATGCAAAATGGGCTCGGGATGGGGTTTTGAATAGGGCGTTGTGTCACCAGAAACGGTGGAAACAGCCCGTTGACGCAGGCCCATGAGATCCGTCAGGGGGTTTGTAAATCGTTCACTTTTATTGGTAACGATTCCCCAGGGGAGTTTGGCCTCATCCATTTGATTTAGTAAATGATCCATACCATCAAACAATTTACTGTTTACAAACAATGCTTTTTCATAATTACTGAAGAACTCATCCCGTAAAGGAATGAATTCAGGGTGATCGGTACCAATACCAAAGGCGCCTTCGAGTAAACCACGCGCACCAGCTGATGCATAAGGGCGCAGAAATTCATATGGTTTTGGGGGCAGATTGCGTGCCACAAGCAATAGATTGGTTGCGGCCACCAAATCGGGCGCCGTATCCGCTAAAGTGCCATCCAGGTCAAAAAAGATCCCTTGATAAGGGCTTGATAGATTGCTCATGCCTTTATAAACACTTCCATTCACTTGCGTACGGCAATCATGTAGTTCACATCCACATCGTCACTCAGGCTGTAGATCTGAGTGAGAGGGTTGTAACTTAAGCCCTTCATTCCCAGCATTTCTAACCCTGCATGGCGAGTAAAAGCGACAAGCTCAGAGGGCTTGATAAATTTGGCGTATTCATGAGTCCCTTTGGGGAGTAGTTTAAGAATGTATTCCGCACCAATGATGGCAAATAAATAGGACTTGGGACTCCGATTCAAAGTGCTAAAAAATAACGTGCCACCTGGTTTACAGAGTTTGGCGCAGGCGCGGACTACTGAAGCTGGGTCCGGAACGTGCTCAAGCATTTCCATGCATGTCACTACGTCATATTGTGCTGGTTGTTCATCTGCCAAAGCTTCGGCAGAGATCGCGCGATAAGTGAGGTTTGTCCCTACTTCTAAAGCATGTAGCTCAGCCACCTTGAGCGCTTTTTCAGATAAATCAATGCCAGTAGTATCGGCGCCTGATTGAGCAATCGATTCAGCCAGAATACCTCCACCACAACCAATATCTACTACTTTCTTGCCCTCTAGATTAACGAAGGTTTTGATCCAGTTCAGTCGCAGGGGATTAATCGCATGTAGTGGCTTAAATTCGCTATTAGGATCCCACCAGCGATGAGCTAGGGCGCTAAATTTATCGATTTCGGATTGGTCTACGTTCATGATGGTGGGCTGTCAGGATGGCTAATAAGGGATTCTATGAATATAGCGGAAATAAAAAAGCCCGCAAGAAGCGGGCTTTTTTACAAGTAAAGTGAATTACTTAGCTGCTGTACCAACAACTTCGATGTCAGTACGGCGGTTCTTAGCGCGGCCTTCAGCAGTTGCATTGCTTGCAACTGGATTGCTCTTGCCTTTTGATTCTGTGTAAATACGGCTACCGTCAACACCTTTGCTTACGAGGTAAGCTTTAACGGATTGTGCACGACGCTGACCGAGGGCCATGTTGTATGCATCTGTACCGATGCTGTCAGTGTTACCAACAGCAATAATTACTTCTAACTTGATCTTGCTCAAATCTTTAGCAATCTTGTCCAAAGTTGCCATTCCTTCTGGCTTCAATGTAGCTTTATCAAAGTCATAAAGTGTGTCAGCTTGCAAAGTGATCTTGCTTTGGCTAACGCCAGCAGGAGCAGCAGCAGCTACTAAAGCACCGTCACAACCCTTAGCAGCAGTTGCAGGTGTCCAGTTGTTATCACGCCAGCACAATGTGCCGTCGCCGTTTTTCCAGTTTAGGGCGCCGTCGCCGTTTTGCCAGTTATCAGAAGCCATCGCTGCAGAAGCAGAAACGGTAATAACAGAAGCGAGCAACACTTTCAGGGTTTTGTTCATTTTTAGTCCTCAAAAATCTCTTTTTTAATTAAAGTCAAACTTAAATGTAATTCGCCCTACCTTGATGCAAAAAACTGCAAAGCGACACATCTCAATTTCGTACAAACTGACAGAATCTTAGCATAGGGGCTACCCGTCATCAAAATGATATTATTTCTAGATGGAACAAGCCGCTAAAGAAACACTACCAATATCCCTCGAAGACGAAATGCGGCGGTCCTATTTGGACTACGCAATGAGCGTCATCGTCGGCAGAGCCCTGCCAGACGTGCGTGATGGCCTCAAACCGGTTCACCGCCGGGTCTTATTCGCTATGTATGAATTAAACAACGATTGGAACCGAGCTTACAAAAAATCTGCCCGTATAGTTGGCGATGTAATCGGTAAATACCACCCGCACGGTGATTCTGCGGTGTATGACACGATCGTTCGGATGGCTCAGGATTTCTCTTTGCGCTATATGCTGATTGACGGACAGGGCAATTTTGGCTCCGTAGACGGTGATAACGCGGCTGCTATGCGATATACCGAGATCCGCCTCCGCAAGATTGCGCATGAGCTTTTGGCTGATTTGGACAAGGAAACCGTCGATTTTGGGCCAAATTACGATGGGAGCGAGAAGGAACCGCTGATTCTTCCTGCAAAAGTACCTAATTTGCTGATTAATGGCAGCTCAGGCATTGCGGTGGGTATGGCGACCAATATCCCCCCTCACAACCTGGATGAGGTGATTACAGCCTGTTTGCATGTGCTTCATAACCCAGAATGCACGATTGACGAGCTGATTGAGATCATCCCGGCGCCAGATTTTCCGACCGCCGGCATTATTTACGGTGTTCAAGGGGTTCGTGAGGGCTATCGCACCGGCCGTGGACGTGTAGTGATGAGAGCGAAGACTCACTTTGAAGACCTTGATAAAGGTGCACGTCAGTCCATCATCGTTGATGAGTTGCCATACCAAGTCAATAAAAAGAACTTGCTCGAGCGTATTGCGGAACTGGTGAACGAGAAAAAAGTCGAAGGTATTTCTGATTTACGTGACGAGTCCGATAAATCCGGTATGCGTGTGGTGATCGAACTCAAACGCGGCGAAGTGCCTGAAGTGGTTCTCAATAATTTATATAAGAGTACTCAGTTACAAGATAACTTCGGTATGAACATGGTGGCCTTGGTAGATAACCAACCACGCTTGTTGAACTTGAAGCAAATGCTAGAGTACTTCTTGCAACATCGTCGCGAAGTAGTAACACGCCGTACGATTTTTGAATTGCGTAAAGCACGCGATCGCGGTCACGTATTAGAAGGCTTAGCAGTTGCTTTAGCAAATATCGATGAGTTCATTGCGCTGATCAAAGCGGCTGCAAACCCAGTGATTGCGAAACAAGAGTTGATGGGTAAAGCCTGGGACTCTTCAATGGTGCGTGAGATGTTGGCGCGTGCCGAGACTGATACACCGGGAGGCCGAAACGCCTATCGTCCAGAGGGTTTATTGCCTGAATATGGAATGCAAACTACAGGCTTGTATCGTCTCTCTGATAGCCAGGCGCAAGAAATTTTGCAGATGCGTTTGCAACGCTTGACTGGTCTTGAGCAAGACAAGATTGTGAATGAGTACAAAGAAGTTATGTCAGAGATATCTGATTTGCTAGATTTATTGGCCAAGCCAGAACGGGTGACGCAAGTCATTGAATCTGAGTTGAAAGAAGTTCAAGCAGAGTTTGGCATTGCTGGTGGTGATACTGGTCGCCGTTCATTTATTGAAATGAATGCAACTGAGCTCTTTACGGAAGATTTGATTACGCCGCAAGATATGGTGGTCACTCTTTCAAATACAGGTTATATGAAGAGCCAGCCATTGAGTGAATACCGTGCGCAAAAGCGCGGTGGACGTGGCAAGCAAGCGGCAGCAACGAAGAATGAAGACTGGATTGACACGCTCTTTGTTGCAAATACACATGACATCATTTTGTGCTTCTCCGATCGTGGCCGGATGTATTGGCTCAAAGTGTGGGAAGTTCCGCAAGGAAGTCGTACCTCACGTGGCAAGCCAATCGTCAATATGTTCCCATTGATTGAAGGCGAAAAAATTACGGTCATTCTCCCAATTAAGGGTTATCAAGATGATCATTACGTCTTTATGGCAACTAGCCTTGGAACGGTGAAGAAGACGCGTTTATCGGACTTCTCCAACCCACGTAAAGCCGGCATCATTGCAGTGGATTTGAATGAGAGTGATTTCTTAGTAGGCGCAGCGATTACTGATGGTCAACACGATGTGATGTTGTTCTCCGATGCTGGTAAAGCAGTGCGCTTTGATGAGAATGATGTTCGCCCAATGGGACGTACGGCCCGTGGTGTGCGCGGTATGAACTTGGGTGTGGGTCATCAAGTGATTGCGATGTTGGTTGCCCCAGCTGAGGCTGGAGAAGGTGTTGAAGCAGCGGTAATCGAAGCCACCGGCATTGCGACTCCAAGTAGCGTCTTGACTGCGACTGAAAATGGTTTTGGTAAACGTACTCCAATCGCTGAATACACTCGTCATGGTCGCGGTACGAAGGGCATGATTGCGATTCAGACTACAGAACGTAACGGTAAAGTAGTTGCCGCTGCATTAGTTTCACCTGAAGATCAAATTATGCTGATCACTACTGGTGGCATTCTGGTGCGCACACGGGTTTCTGAAATTCGTGAGATGGGCCGCGCTACTCAGGGTGTTACTTTGATCAACGTAGATGAAGGTACTCGCTTGTCAGGCCTACAGCGTATTGCTGAAAGTGATTCTGATGACGAGGGTACTGATGATGCAGAAGAGGGTGATGAGTCTGCAGATCCAACAATCGATTCCAATTCTGATGCGGCGGGTGACGCTTAAGGCGTCATCACTCGATTAGCTAAGACGATGAGCTTCGACCGCCGCATTTTTAATTTCGCTGCGGGGCCTGCAACCTTACCTGAAGAGGTGTTGAAACAGGCTGCTGATGAAATGCTGAATTGGCGCGGGCTGGGAACTAGCGTGATGGAAATTAGCCATCGCAGCAAAGAATTCATGGAAGTGTATGAAGAGGTAATACAAGATTTACGTACCTTGATGAGTATCCCTGAGACTTATGAAATATTGCTTTTGCAAGGTGGTGGACTTGGGCAGAACGCAGCGATTCCAATGAATCTCATGCCATTGGCTAAGAATGGCCCTAAGGCGGATTACATTGTTACTGGAGTCTGGTCAGAAAAATCATATAAAGAAGCGCAGAAATATGGCGTAGCTAATTTAGCCGCCTCATCTGTGGCTGAGAAATTTAATACCATTCCCCCGAGATCATCTTGGCAGTTATCAGATGATGCCGCCTATGTGTTCTACTGCGCGAATGAAACCATTGGTGGCGTTGAATTTCCAGATGTTCCTGATGTGAGTAATGTTCCTTTGGTAGCGGACATTTCTAGCAATATTCTCTCCAAAGAGATGGACATCACTCAGTGTGCTGTTTGGTTTGGTGGCGCACAGAAAAATATTGGCCCCTCTGGCGTAACCATTGTGATCGTACGCAAAGATTTAATTGGGCATAGCATGGGTATTACGCCAACGATTTGGGACTGGTCTGTGCAGGCTGGTACTCAGTCCATGATCAATACACCACCGACCTTCTCGATTTACATGGCAGGCTTAGGATTTAAGTGGTTGCTACAACAAGGTGGCGTGAAGGTGATTGAGAAGCGCAATCAAGAGAAGGCTGATTTGCTCTATCACTTCTTAGATCACAGTAGTTTGTATGAAAATCGCGTCACAAAAGCTTATCGCTCGCGCATGAACGTGACTTTCTTTCTAAAAGATGAGAACCTGAATGCAGAGTTCTTGGCTCAATCGAGTGCGGCTGGCTTGGTTGCGCTACGGGGTCATAAAGCTGCGGGCGGCATGCGGGCCAGTATTTACAACGCCATGCCATTGGAAGGCGTTAAAGCCTTGGTTGAATTTATGCGTGATTTTGAAAGGCGGGCTTAATGAGTACTGAAGAACAGCGCTTAGCTCCCTTGCGAGAAAAAATTGATGCATTAGATGCGGCAATTTTGGATTTGCTGACGCAGCGTGCTAAAGCGGCGCAAGAAGTTGGACATGTCAAAGGCGGTTTCTCTTCTCCAGTCTTTCGTCCTGAACGCGAGCGCCAGGTTGTTACGCGTTTGCAAGAAATCAATGACGGTCCTTTATTGCCCGATGGTATTGCTGCTATTTGGCGTGAGGTGATGTCTGCCTGTAGGGCTTTAGAAGCCCGCCAAACGATTGCTTATCTCGGACCAGCAGGAACTTTTTCTGAGCAAGCAGCGCAAACTTATTTTGGCCATTCAATTGCTGGCTTGCCTTGCGCCAGCATTGATGAAGTTTTTAAATCGGTAGAGAAGGGCGCTGCGCAATTTGGCGTGGTGCCGGTTGAGAACTCTAGCGAGGGGGCAATCTCTCGTACCTTAGATTTGTTATTGGATTCACCAATGCATATTAGTGGTGAAGTGGTTCTGCCTATTCATCATCACCTACTCACCAAGAGCGGTAATTTAGATGGTGTCACTACTGTTTGCGCTCACGCACAAGCTTTGGCCCAGTGCCAGCAATGGTTGAGCGAACATGCCCCACAGCTGAAGCGTCAGGCGGTTAGCAGCAATGCTGAGGCCGCTCGTTTAGCTGAAAGTGACCCCACTTTAGCTGCGATTGCTGGCGAGCCTGCACAAGAAACCTATGGCTTGCAAGCGGTGGCTGCGCAGATTCAGGATGATCCGCATAACCGCACCCGTTTTGTGATTGTTGGTGCCTATGAATGTCAGTCAACTGGTAAGGATCAAACTTCCCTAGTCATGTCTGTTGACAACCAGCCTGGTGCTGTACATCGCCTACTTGCTCCTTTAGCAAAGCATGGTGTATCCATGAATCGCTTTGAATCTCGTCCTGCACGTAAAGGGACTTGGGAATATCACTTCTATATTGATATCGCTGGTCATGCAGACGATGAAAAAGTAGTGAAAGCTTTAGAAGAGCTTAAAGAAACTGCTGCTTTCTATAAGAACCTGGGTTCTTATCCTCATTCAGCCTAGTAAGACTCGGAATGACTTCTAAGATTGGTTTAAAACACATTCACGCCATTGCACCTTATGTGGGGGGTCGACCCATCAGTGAGGTAGCACGGGAGTATGGTTTGGACGAAAGCAAAATTGTGAAGCTGGCTTCCAATGAGAACCCATTGGGAATGCCGCAGTCCGCAAAAGAAGCCATGCTTAAGGCGGCGAGCGATCTAGGCCGCTATCCAGACTCCAATGGCTTTGAATTAAAGAACGTATTGTCTGAGCGCTTGGGCGTGCCAAGTGACTGGATTACTTTGGGCAATGGCAGTAATGACATCTTGGAGTTGGCAGCCCGCGCTGTTGCACAAGCAGGCGATGAAGTAATCTTCTCTATGCATGCTTTTGCTGTGTATCCACTTGCCACCCAAGCTATTGGTGCAAAGGCAGTGGAGGTGTCTGCAACTGCTACTTATGGTCATGACCTTCCTGCAATGCTGGCCGCAGTTAAAGCGGCTGGCGATAAAGCCAAATTGGTTTTCGTAGCCAACCCCAATAATCCAACGGGAAGTTATTTGACTGCAAAAGAGATTGAAGATTTCTTGATAGCAGTACCACCTCATGTTGTGGTGGTTTTGGATGAAGCCTATAACGAATATCTCAACCCAGAACAGCGTTATGACGCTATTGCTTGGGTGAAGCGCTTTCCAAATATGATCCTATCCCGTAGCTTCTCTAAAGCGTATGGCTTAGCTGGTCTGCGTATTGGCTATGGTGTTGCTCAACCCCACTTAACCGATTTATTGAATCGCATTCGTCAACCATTTAATGTAAACAGTCTGGCCCAAGCTGCAGCCATTGCAGCGTTTCAGGACAAAGCATTCTTGCAGCAAGGTTTCGAACTCAATCATGCTGGTTATGAGCAGCTGACCAAAGCATTTGATCAATTAGGGCTTCAGTACTTGCCATCGGCTGGAAATTTTGTCTTAGTCAAAGTGGGCAATGATGATCAAGCGGGCATACGAATTAATCTCGAATTACTCAAACGCGGAATTATTGTTCGTCCAGTTGGAAATTATGGATTACCGGAGTGGCTGCGTATCTCCATTGGGTTGCCGGAAGAAAATGCCGCCTTTATTGTTGCCTTAAAAGAAATCTTGGCTCAAAAATAAACATCCAAATAGATATCGACATTACTCATGACCATCATCAATCCAGCAAGCAATTACGGCACCGTCACTATCGTTGGTGTTGGTTTGATTGGCGCATCTTTGGGTTTAGCGCTCAAGCAAGCAGGTGTCGTTACTAAGGTCTTAGGCGTTGGTCGCAGCAAAGAAAATCTAGAACTAGCGCAAAAAATGGGGGCGATAGATGGTGTGGTGGATTTGGTTGAGGCTGCTAAGCAATCAGATGTGATTGTTCTTTGTACACCTGTAGCCCAAATGCGCGCTGCCTTTGAAGTCATGGAGCCTTATCTTGAGCCCAAAACAATGATCACTGATGCGGGAAGCACCAAAGGTGATGTCATCCTGGCCGCCAAAGAAATCTTAGGTAAAAAGGCATGTCAGTTTGTGCCAGCACATCCGATTGCCGGGGGTGCTCAACATGGGGCAAGTGCCGCTAAAGCGGATTTATTTCAAGGTAAGCAAACCATTATTTGTCCTTTACAAGAAAACTCACCTGAAGATACATCCCTGATTATTGGCTTTTGGGAGTCAGTCGGTTCAATGGTAAAAAAGATTGGTAGCGTGCAACACGATGCTATTTATGCAGCTGTATCCCATCTACCCCATCTTCTTTCTTATGCCTTGATGGCAAGCGTAGTGAATTCAGAAGATGCTGATCAAAAATTAGATCATGTGGGAGCTGGCTTTAAAGACTTCACCCGCATTGCTGCATCTAGTCCAGAGATGTGGCGGGATATTTGCTTGGGTAATCGCACTGCCATTCTGAAGGAACTCGATCAATACTTATTAATCGTGAATCACATGCGTAAATTAATTGCTGAAAACGATGGCGCCGGGCTAGAGAAATTATTCAATAAGGCAAGTAAAGCGCGTCAAGATTTGGATGTGATTTGATGAGTGGTTTGCCTGATATTACGATTGGACCATTCAAGCGGGCTCAGGGCTCAATTATTTTGCCAGGATCTAAAAGTATTTCCAATCGTGTATTGCTGCTAGCTGCACTCTCCTCTGGTACAACTACTTTGAAGAATTTGCTCGATGCCGATGACACCCAAGTTATGCGCAGTGCCTTGCGTCAATTAGGTTTATCGGTCACTGATCAGGCGAACAATGTTTGTGTGGTTGAAGGTTGTGGGGGTCAATTTCCAGTGCGTGAAGCTGATCTTTTTATGGGCAATGCGGGGACTGCTATACGTCCTTTAACTGCAGCCCTCGCCATGCAAGGTGGTAACTATCGTTTGTCAGGCGTGGCACGGATGCATGAAAGGCCGATACGCGATTTAGTGGATGGCTTACGTCAAGTAGGCGCCAAAATCGAATATGAATTACAAGAAGGCTATCCCCCAATCAAAATCTCAGCAGCAGATATTCAAATTAAAGATGTTGTTAAGGTACGTGGTGATGTCTCAAGCCAATTCTTAACGGCACTACTGATGGCTTTGCCTTTGGTTGCAATCGAACCTGTTCGAATTGAAGTGGTTGGCGAACTGATTTCACGTCCATATATCGATATCACGATAAAACTCATGGCACGTTTTGGTGTCAATGTTGCTTGTCCTGATAAGCACTCGTTCATCATTCCAACAAAAACAGCAGATGCTGTTTACAAGAGCCCTAGTCAATTATCCGTTGAAGGAGATGCCTCTTCCGCCTCTTATTTCTTAGCGCTAGGCGCTATCGGTGGTGGTCCTGTGCGCGTGCTTGGCGTAGGCAATGACAGTATTCAAGGGGATGTTGCATTTGCTGATGCACTTGCCTTGATGGGCGCCAACATTACTGCTGGTGAGGATTGGATTGAAGTCTCTGGTGTCAAAAATGCGAACGGAAGATTAAATGGCATTACGATGGACTGTACTGAGATTCCGGATGCAGCAATGACACTCGCAGTTGCTGCATTGTTTGCGGAAGGCCCTACTCGCTTAAATAATATTGCGAGCTGGCGTGTCAAAGAAACCGATCGTATTGCTGCTATGGCAACTGAATTAAGAAAAGTTGGTGCAACCGTTGAAGAGGGCGCTGACTATATTGTGGTGAATGCGCCGCCACAAACCGATTGGAAATTACCCAGTGGAGGCATTGATACATACGATGATCATCGGATGGCGATGTGCTTCTCCTTAGCAGCTTTAGGTCCCAATGCTTTGAAAATCAACGATCCCAATTGCGTTGCTAAAACTTTCCCCACTTACTTTGCAGAATTTGCAAAAGTGGTCAGTTAACTTACCAGCCACTTCATGAGCTCATTTCCTGTCATCGCCATTGATGGACCAACTGCTTCAGGTAAGGGGACGGTCGCCTCCTTAGTCGCAGAAAAATTAGGCTTTCATTATTTGGATAGTGGGGCGCTCTATCGCTTGGTGGCTCTTGCTAGCGAAAAATGCGGAATTGATGTCAAAAATGGCCCAGAATTAGGTCTTTTAGTCCCTAAATTGTTGATTTCATTCAAAAATAGCCAAGTTTTTCTGGATGGGGAAGATGTCACAGAGGCAATTCGGACTGAAAACATGGGTTTAAGAGCTTCTGGTCTGGCAGTTCATCCAGAGGTGAGATCTGCTTTAGTGGGGCTTCAGCGCAGTTTTAGGCAGTCTCCGGGCCTGGTGGCTGATGGCCGGGACATGGCCAGTGTTATCTTCCCGGACGCAGTTTTGAAGGTTTTCTTGACAGCAACGGCTGCCGCTAGAGCGGATCGTCGCTATAAGCAATTGATAGCTAAGGGAATTTCTGCTAAACTTTCCGACTTACTGCAGGATTTGCAGGAGCGAGACGCCAGAGACAGTAGTCGAGGCACCGCGCCCCTCTTAGTTGCAGATGGAGCAAAAGTGCTAGAAACATCAGATTTATCGATAGATCAAGCAGTTAAGACGGTTTTAGATTGGTATCAATCGACGGCTGCTTAGTTTTGTAAGTAGTTTTTATAAGTAGCAATAGTAGTGAGTAGTAAGCAGTAGTTTTGGTGTCTTGAGAAACTCCACAACGCGATCATTTCATTAGCGTGTTTCTTTAAGGCTTTTTTAATCTAACCCGTCGGGCCTTCTGACGGCACAAAGTGAATACACATGTCTGAATCATTTGCAGAATTATTTGAAGAATCATTAACCCGCTCGAATATGAAGACCGGCCAAGTTATTTCGGCTGAAGTCCTTCGCATCGACCATAACTTCGTCGTTGTTAACGCTGGCTTAAAGTCTGAAGCGTTTATTCCTGTTGAAGAATTCCATAACGACGCTGGCGAGATTGAAGTAGCTCCTGGCGATTTCGTTTCAGTTGCTATCGACGCCCTCGAAAACGGCTATGGCGACACCATCCTCTCCCGTGACAAGGCTAAGCGCCTGGCATCATGGATGAACTTGGAAAAAGCACTCGAGCAAGCTGAGATCGTTACCGGTACTGTTACTGGTAAGGTTAAAGGTGGCTTGACTGTAATGGTCAACGGTATCCGCGCATTCTTGCCTGGATCACTTGTTGATACACGTCCAATTAAAGACACTAGTCCTTACGAAGGTAAGACTATGGAGTTCAAGGTTATCAAGCTTGACCGTAAGCGTAACAACGTAGTGTTGTCACGTCGTGCGGTTGTTGAAGCTAGCCAAGGTGAAGAGCGTGCTAAGTTGATGTCTAACCTTAAAGAAGGCGCAGTAGTTACTGGCCTCGTTAAGAACATTACTGATTACGGTGCGTTCGTTGACCTCGGCGGTATCGATGGTCTCTTACACATTACCGATTTGGCATGGCGTCGTGTGCGTCACCCAAGCGAGATGTTGACTGTTGGTCAAGAAGTTACCGCGAAGATTTTGAAGTTCGATCAAGAGAAGAACCGTGTTTCACTCGGTGTGAAGCAGCTTGGTGATGATCCATGGGTTGGTATCGCACGTCGTTACCCACCGAACACCCGTTTATTCGGCAAGGTAACCAACTTGACTGACTACGGCGCATTCGTTGAAATCGAGTCAGGTATCGAAGGTTTGGTACACGTTTCCGAAATGGACTGGACCAACAAGAACGTTGCTCCAAGCAAGGCAACTGCATTGGGAACTGAAGTTGAAGTCATGGTTTTGGATATTGATGAAGACAAGCGTCGTATTAGCTTGGGCATCAAGCAGTGCAAAGCAAATCCATGGGAAGAGTTTTCACGTTCACAACAAAAAGGCGACAAACTTTCTGGCGCAATCAAGTCTATTACCGACTTTGGTGTGTTCATTGGCTTGCCTGGCGGTATCGACGGTTTAGTTCACCTCTCAGACCTTTCATGGAATGAGCCAGGAGAAGAGGCTGTTAAGAAATATAAAAAAGGTGATGAAGTTGAAGCTACCGTTTTGGCAATTGATGTTGAGAAAGAGCGTATCTCTCTTGGTATCAAGCAATTGTCTGGCGACCCATTCAATAACTACACATCAGTAAGCGACAAGGGTAGCCTGGTTACTGGTACTGTGAAGAGTGTGGATGCTAAGGGCGCTACGATTCACTTGGCGGATGAAGTTGAAGCTTACTTGCGCGCTTCGGAGATCTCAACAGATCGCGTTGAAGATGCACGCAATGTATTGAAAGAAGGCGATAGCGTTACTGCAATGATCATCAATATTGATCGTAAGTCACGTGCAATCAATCTTTCAATTAAAGCAAAAGACAGCTCCGATCAACAAGATGCAATGAGCAAGCTCCAGGGTGATGCGCAGTCTGGCACTACCAATTTGGGTGCTTTGTTAAAAGCAAAAATGGACAATCAAGGCTAAATCAATATCGCCGCTTTCCACTTGGGGAGCGGCGGTTTTTTATTGATAGATCATGACAGATCAAGAGCAACAAGCAATCACCCGCTCCGAACTAGTGGAGAGTCTTGCGGAACAGTTTCCGCAGCTTCTGCCTAGGGACGTGGAGTTGGCGGTAAAAACTTTGTTGGACACAATGACTCAGGCATTAGCCGAGGGTAAGCGTATCGAGTTGCGCGGCGTGGGAAGTTTTGTACTTCATCATCGTCCTGCACGCACCGGTCGCAATCCGAAGTCTGGTGAAAAGGTATTGATTCCAGAAAAACGGGTTCCCCACTTTAAACCCGGCAAAGAATTGCGTGAGCGAGTGGATTACAAGCCATTGAAGCAGGCGGGCCCCAAAGAGGGTTCTGGTGCCTAGTATTCAGGCTCATCCCCAGTGGTCCATTCGGGCCATTTTTTTATTTAGATTCTGTACGCCATGATTCAGATATCCACATCTTGGCTTTTACTGATCCCCGTTATGTTTGGCATCGGGTGGTTGGCATCCCGTTGGGATTTGCGTCTTGAAAATCGCCTGGACGAGCGTGAACGTATGCAGCAGCAGCGTTCAACATTTAAAGGTTTAAGCCTCTTATTGAACGAACAGCCAGATCAAGCGATTGAGACGCTCGTTAAGATTGCGCAGCTAGACCCAGAAACGATTGAACTCCATTTTTCATTGGGTAACTTATTCCGTCGTCGCGGTGAAACCGAGCGTGCTATTCGGGTGCATCAACACTTAGCGAATCGTGATGATTTAAAGTCGCGGGATCGTGATCATGCTGCTTATGAATTAGGTCGCGACTTTTTGCGTGCAGGATTGTTGGATCGTGCCGAAGCCTCTTTGAATCGTGTGGGTGTAGGCAAGTATGCAGTTCCAGCTAAAGAAAGTTTGTTGGAAATGTACCAAGTGGAACGCGACTGGAAAAAAGCAATTATTGCTGCCAATGAGCTCGAGATATTACAAGGAAAGTCCCACCACACTGAGATTGCACAATTTCATTGTGAGCTTGCTCAAGAAGCTTTGCGTCGCAAGGATTTACCTGAGGTAGAGCACTCTATTCAATGTGCTATACAAGCAGTTCCAAACCATGCTCGCGCTTTAATTTTGCAGGGTGACTATTTAATGGCAATGGAGCGACCAGCCCAAGCAATTGATGCCTGGTCATTAATTGCCGCATCGCATCCTGCGTATATGCACCTTTTGGCTGATCGATGGATGCTGGCCCATGCTGCAGTAAATAAATCAGATGAGGGATTGGATCGCCTCTGTGCTTTGTTGACAACCCAGGCATCTGGCGAGTTACTCGATATTGTGCATAAGCAAGTGATGAAAATTCGTGGGCCACAGGCGGCTAATGTCATGTTAGCTGATGTAATGCAACATTCCCCCAGCTTAAGTGCCTTATCCAAGTTGGCAGAAACACGTCTGGCTTTGGAAGAGGGTAGCGCTAATCCAGAAAGACTTTCTGAGCTGCAATCGATTTTGCTTCTCTTGCGCCAACGAACTACGAGTTTGGCTCGATATACTTGTGGTAATTGTGGCTTTCGAGCCCGCCGTTTTTATTGGCAATGCCCTGGATGCAATCATTGGGAGGCATACTCTCCCAGAAGAAGTGAGGGAGTCGCACCAAGCGGCCCCTCAATGTAAATGATTTAAATCGTCATCAAGTTATCGTGTAATGATGATTGATATAAAAGATAAGTTGGAGATAAATTGAAAGTCACCATTATTGGCAGCGGCTACGTAGGTTTAGTGACTGGCGCATGCCTTGCAGAGCAGGGTAACAATGTGTTTTGTTTAGACCTAGACCCTAAGAAAATTGAGATCCTCAATTCTGGTGGCGTTCCCATTTACGAGCCAGGCCTAAAAGAAATGATCGAACGCAATCGTGCTGCTGGCCGTTTGCAATTCTCTACTGATATTGCTGCATCAGTGGCCCATGGCGATATTCAATTTATTGCTGTCGGTACTCCTCCAGATGAGGATGGCTCTGCGGATTTGCAGTATGTTGTTG
This sequence comes from uncultured beta proteobacterium, assembly GCA_903843315.1. Taxonomy (GTDB): domain Bacteria; phylum Pseudomonadota; class Gammaproteobacteria; order Burkholderiales; family Burkholderiaceae; genus Polynucleobacter. The sequence continues at coordinate 3,006 of CAIMPQ010000038.1, read as the reverse complement.
CTGCTGCCCGCAATATCGGCCGCTATGCATCCACTCCTAAGGTCATCGTGGATAAATCTACGGTACCGGTAGGCACTGCGGATAAGGTATCTGCTGCTATTACAGATGAACTCCAAAAAAGAGGCCTGCCTGCCGACCTGTGTTCTGTCGTCTCTAATCCAGAGTTCTTAAAAGAGGGTGCCGCAGTAGAAGACTTTATGCGCCCTGATCGCATAGTGATTGGTACAGAAAATACGCCAGCAGGTCTGCGTGCTAAAGAGCAAATGCGTAAGCTCTATACGCCTTTTAATCGCCACCATGAGCGTACTTATTACATGGATGTCAAAAGTGCAGAGTTAACAAAGTATGCAGCTAATGCCATGCTTGCAACCCGCATCTCCTTTATGAATGAACTTGCCAATCTTGCCGATTTGGTTGGTGCAGACATTGAAGCTGTTCGTCAAGGGATTGGTTCAGATTCTCGAATCGGTTTTGGATTCCTATATCCAGGAACAGGATATGGTGGCTCTTGCTTTCCGAAGGATGTTTCGGCTTTATCTAAAACGGCTCTGGAACACGGCAGAGATTTGAAAATCTTGAATGCCGTCGAAGCGGTCAATGAATTACAAAAATACACCTTAGTAGAAAAGATTGAAAAACGCTTTGGCGCAGACTTATCTAATATGAAATTTGCGCTCTGGGGATTGGCATTTAAACCCAATACAGACGATATGCGTGAAGCCCCTAGCCGAGTCATTATTCAGGAACTCGTGAAGCGTGGCGCTAGCATAGTTGCTCATGATCCTGTGGCGATGCCTGAAGCAAAGCACTGCCTTGAGCAGGACTTTATAGCCAACCCAGAAGGCTTTAAAAAGATATCCATGGTTGATGACCCTATGGCAGCCCTCAATGGATGTGATGCCCTGGTGATTGTGACTGAGTGGAAAGCGTTCCGTAGCCCCGACTTTGATCAAGTAGTACAAAAATTGACCCATCCAATCATTTTTGATGGTCGTAATCTCTATGAGCCAGGATCTATGAAAGAATTAGGTATTGAGTACTACGGTATTGGGCGACATAATTAAATCAATTTAAAAATAGTCCTATGGAAAAAGCAAACCGAGACCAGTTTTTTAAAACCCGCTTACTAGTGGTCGGCGATATCATGCTTGATCGCTACTGGTTTGGTGATACCAATCGAATTTCTCCAGAAGCTCCTGTGCCAGTAGTTCAAGTTGGGAAGATTGATGAGCGCTTGGGCGGGGCAGCTAACGTTGCGCGGAACGTCGCTGCATTGGGTGCTAACACAACTATTTTAGGTATTGTTGGAAACGATGAACCAGGGAGACGGGTAGTTGAGCTCCTGAAATTTGGCGGCGTAGATAGTCAATTAGAAATTGATGCTGATGCGCCGACAATTGTGAAGTTACGCGTGATTGCGCGCCAACAACAATTAATCCGCTTAGATTTCGAAGAGGCACCCAGTGAAAAAGCCCTGGCCCATAAGTTAGAGCGTTTTGAGAAATTGGTTGGTAATGCTGATGTGGTGATTCTGTCTGATTACGGCAAAGGAGCATTGGGTCAAGTAACCCATATGATTGAACAAGCAAGAGCGCAGAACAAAGTCATCTTGGTCGACCCTAAGGGTGAAGACTATGAAAAATATCGTGGTGCCACTGTCTTAACCCCTAACCGTAGCGAACTACGCCAAGTAGTTGGAAGCTGGACTAGTGAGGAAGAGCTAACTAAGAAAGCTCAAGATCTTCGCCAATCACTAAATCTAGAGGCCTTACTGCTAACTCGCTCAGAGGAGGGCATGAGTCTATATACCGAAGCAGGCGTAAGCCATGTTAAAGCCCAGGCTCGTGAAGTATTTGATGTATCGGGCGCTGGTGATACGGTGATTGCGACTTTGGCTGTAGCTTTAGCTGCTAAATGGCCATTAGAAAAAGCAATGGCACTTGCCAACCGTGCAGGTGGGATTGTGGTTGGTAAATTGGGTACCGCAACTGTTACTTCAGAGGAATTACAGTGACTATTATCGTAACGGGTGCCGCTGGTTTCATTGGCGCAAATATTGTTCAAGCGCTAAATGCACGCGGCGAGAAAAATATTATCGCTGTGGATGATCTACGTCCTGCAGATAAATATCGTAATCTTGCTGACTTAGACATTAGCGACTACCTTGATAAAGATGAATTTCTGCAAGCCTTCAGAAATGGCAGATTTGGTAAAGTAAAAGCAGTTTTCCATGAAGGCGCTTGCTCCGATACCATGGAGACCGATGGGATTTTCATGATGGCGAACAACTATCGCTACACCATGGATTTACTCGATATCTGCACAGCTCAAAAAGTACAACTTCTCTATGCGTCTTCTGCAGCTACCTATGGTGGTTCTGATGTATTTGTTGAGAGTCGTGAGCATGAGAAGCCACTCAACATTTACGGCTACTCTAAATTCCTATTTGACCAAGTGATGCGTCAGCGTTTTGCGGAAAAGGCAAATACTGCACAAGTCGTTGGTTTCCGCTATTTCAATGTATATGGCCCACGCGAATCACATAAAGGCCGGATGGCTTCCGTCGCCTTTCACCAATACCATCAATACAAAGCCAATGGTCACGTGAAGTTATTTGGTGAATATGGTGGATATGGTCCCGGAGAACAAAGTCGCGACTTTGTTTCGGTAGAGGATGTGGTTAAAGTAAACCTATTTTTCTTAGATCACCCAGAAATCAGCGGTATCTTCAACTTAGGTAGTGGTCGTGCTCAGCCATTTAATGATGTGGCACATGCAGTGGCCAACGCGATGCGTAAGCTCGATAAAGCAGCGCCTGCCAGCCTACAAGAATTGGTTAAAGAAAAAGCCATTGAGTACATTCCATTCCCGGAAGCGCTCAAAGGTAAGTATCAGTGCTTTACTCAAGCAGATCTTACGAAACTCCGTGCTGCAGGCTACACAGAACCCTTCCTAAATGTAGAGCAGGGCGTAGGTCGCTATATTGAATGGTTAGAGGCTAATTCT